>CAIMBV010000178.1 GCA_903839355.1 uncultured Actinomycetes bacterium | reverse complement strand
GCGAAATCAATGGGTAAGGCGTTATCTGAATTATCGATAGTCACAGATACTTCCGCACGGCCCAGAGGAGCCCGTCCGCTAGTTCCGGCGAAGATGACATCTTCCATCTTGCCGCCACGAAGAGATTTAGCGCCCTGCTCACCCATTACCCAGGAGAGGGCGTCGACCACATTTGATTTTCCGGAGCCGTTTGGTCCAACCACGCAGGTGATCCCACGCTCAAAGAGCAGGGATGTCGAGGAGGCAAAGGATTTGAATCCTTTGAGGTTCACGCTCTTCAAATACACGGGGAAAACCTATCTCTATCTGAGGGCTATTCCAGCCAAGTACCGCTAAAGACGCTGACAGCGTGGGCAGAAATGCGAAGAGCGACCTCCGACGATGATCCGACGAATCTGGGTATCGCAACGCGAACAGTTTTCATTTTCGCGGCCATAGGCTTCCAATGAATGTTCGAAGTATCCGCTCTCTCCGTTGACATTGGTGTAAAGGGAATCAAAGGACGTGCCACCCTCAAGTAGTGCTTTAGACATTACAGAGTCAACGGCACTCAATAGCGATTTAACTTTTGGTTTGGTGAGAGAGTCGCATTGAGTCTGCGGATGAATCTTTGCCAACCAGAGCGACTCATCGGCATAGATATTTCCGACTCCGCTCATCAGGTTCTGATCTAAGAGCGCTCGTTTAATCTCAGTCCTCTTGGAGCGAATCCGTCGAGTTAAATCAGATGGATCGAAGGCTGGGTCAAAGATATCCGGTGCTATTGCACGGACAAGATCAGGTACTTCCCCATTCATCTCGCTGACAGCGAGCCAGCCAAAGGTGCGCTGGTCGATAAATCGAAGTTCTCTCTCGGAGTCAAGAAGTAGGCGAGCTCGAAGATGCTTCTCTTTGGGAAAAGTTTGATCTTGAATTCGAAATTGTCCGCTCATGCCTAGATGAGCCACCAGAGCTTGCGGCCGATCCAGTTCAAACCAGAGAAACTTTCCACGCCGAGATAAAGCAATGATCCGTGCTCCTTTAAGGGAAGAGATTCTTGCTAACGATCTAGGGTTAGTGGCACGAGGATGAAAGGTCTGGGCTTTAACAATCGATCTGCCAAGCGACCAATGTTCTAGTCCGCGCCGAACTGTTTCTACTTCAGGAAGTTCTGGCATGTAAAACTTCAAGCGCTAACTTTGCAGCGACCTGTTCCGCCTCACGTTTACTCTTTCCAGAACCTGGTGCAAATCTCTCTCCTGATAACAACACGACTGCTGTAAAACTCTTATCGTGATCAGGACCAAACTCTTCGATCTCATACTCGGGTACACCCAAGTTTCTAGCCGCAGCAAGCTCTTGAAGCGCAGTCTTTCCATCGATTCCGGCGCCTTGTGCATTTGCTGATTCAATGAGTGGACCAAACCATTGCAAAACCTTGGCGGTTGCAACTTCTAGCCCATGCTCTAGATAAATGGCACCCACGAGGGCTTCCAGGGAGTCGGCCAAGATGGAGTTCTTATCGCGCCCACCCGAGGATTCTTCACCTTTGCCGATACGTACATAGTCACCGAGTGAAAGTTGGCGCGCAATGACTGCCAAGGCTTTGGTGTTAACAACCCCAGATCGCAGTGGGGAGAGGCGACTCTCATCAAGATCTGGAAACTTAGAATAAAGCTCTTGAGTGATGATGAGACCTAAAACGCTATCGCCCAAAAATTCTAGGCGTTCATTTGTGGGAAGACCGCCCGATTCATATGCAAACGAGCGGTGGGTTAATGCGAGTTCAAGCAGTTCGGCTGATACCGAAATTCCCAAGTTTTTTGGAAGGCTTTCGGTGTGGCCAGCGGACAGATCAGACCTCGATGACCTGACGGCGGTTATAGGTACCGCAGGTTGGGCATGCTGTATGTTGCAACTTTGGTTGCTGGCATTGTGCACAAGTAGAGGTTGCAGCAGGAGTTGTCTTCCATGAGCTACGACGTGAGCGAGTGCGCGAGCGCGACATCTTTCGCTTTGGGACTGGCATGGTTTTACTCCTTGTTGGTGCGAGGTTGATGCGGGTTAATAAAGTTCTAGCGACGACCGCTGGGCGGAAGCCTCTTCAAGAGGAAAAGTATCCCCCATAGCCCCAAAATAGTAAAAACGAGGGATGTCAGGAGTTCGGCCCCTTCCAATCGGTGAGCCCAGCCCAACGGATATCAGCCGCCCCATGAGCGTGATCCTCAGGCAGTAGCGCCCATTTGACCCCACAGGTGGGACAGAGCCCTTCACAATCCTCGGAACAGAGCGGGTTCACTGGAAGGTTTAGAACGAGGGCATCGCGGATCGGGCCGTCAAGATTGATGAAATCCCCCTCCATCTCAAGGAGTTCATCCTCATCCCCGACTTCGACCTCTTTAGTTTTGGCTTTCTGTCGATAGTCCACCTGATAATGAAAGAGCTCTTGGAATGTCTCATCAATATCGAAGGTGACTGGATCCAAACAACGAGTGCACTCACCGATCGCATCTGCTGAGACTTGCCCCGTGGCCAAGACTCCTTGAGCCACAGCCTCGATCCGAAGATCAACATAAATTGCCCCATCGCTCGGGACAGCTAAAAGTGGAACTCCTATTGGCTCATGATCATCGAAGGTGAGCTCGTACTCGCGCATCTCCCCTGCGCGCCGGGGCAGATCATGACAACTAAATAGAAATGGATTCTTCTGATTCATGAGATTAAGTCTTAATTACTCGGAGAGCTCGGAGAGAATGTGTTTCTCCTCGAAGCCTTGCAACTTCTCGCGGCCACGATGAACCACATCGAGTGTCTTATTGAGAATTACCTCGAGAGTAGCAAGGCGCGAATCTATATATGCCTCGATCTCTTCCCGCTCCACTCGTGCATCCTCTTCAACTGCAGCCAAAATTCTCTTCGCCTCGGCATGGGCGGCAGAGACAATTTCGGTCTGCTCCACCATGCGAGCAACTTCTTCACGGCCATGAGCAATCAGCGCATCGGCGCTAATGCGAGCCTCTTCCAGGATCTGCTCCCGTGTTTCGATAATTTGCTGTGCCAAGGCGAAGTCATGCGGAAATGAGTTGCGCGCTCCATCAAGAAGTTCGAGCAACTCACCACGATGGACGACACAACTGGCAGAGAGTGGAACTCCGCGAGCTTCCTCAACGAGAGAAATTGCGCTCTGTACGCGATCAACAGTCTCCATCAGTTACCTCCATGAACTTGCGACAAGCGAGCCTTTAATTTATTGAGCAGTGGAGCCGGAATATAGTTTGAAACATCTCCGT
>CAIMBV010000177.1 GCA_903839355.1 uncultured Actinomycetes bacterium | reverse complement strand
AGTAGCGCTCCAAGGGTCTGACCGGTTACTGGAACTGGTGAGCCAGGTACTGGAAAAGAGATCTGAGCCATCAGCGCGAGAAAGGCGGTTCCACCAATAACTAATGCGATCTGAGTCGCAATGGTGCTTCGTGCAATGAGCGCGCCCCGCAGCGTTGCAGTTGAAGATATCGACATGTCTATCCCTTTCGAGCCTTCGCCAAAGCAACCTTGGCGGGTTTGAAGTCCTCTTGAAGTTGTAAAGGGAGCGTACTACCGAAAGAATAAACCCGTGAGTAAGTCTGCAGATCTAAATAAGGAGCCCGAGGAAGTCGCCTCGATGTTCGATGGGGTCGCCAAGCGCTATGACTTCATGAACGATCTGCTGAGCCTGGGACAGACCAAGGCGTGGCGCAAGAAGGCCACCGCGATTATTGCCCCTCACAGTGGGATGAAGATCCTAGATATTGCGGCTGGTACCGGTTCATCGAGTCGACCGCTCGCCGATGCTGGAGCAGAGGTAATCCCGGCGGATTTTTCGCAGGGCATGCTGGACGCAGGCAAGAAGCGTCACCCCGATTTAAATTTCACTCTCGCTGATGCTCTCAATCTTCCCTTCAAAGAGAATGAATTTGATGTCACGACAATCTCTTTTGGTCTTCGAAATACCCACGATGTCACCAAGGCTTTGCAGGAGGCGCTTCGAGTCACCAAGCCTGGCGGGCGACTCGTAGTTGTTGAGTTCTCTCATCCGACCAATAAATTTTTTCGAAATGTGTATATGAAATATCTAATGGGGTTGCTTCCTAAAGTGGCTCGCAAATTCTCTTCCAATCCCGATGCATATATTTACTTAGCGCAATCCATTCGAGCTTGGCCGGATCAAGAGCAACTTGCAGAGAAGATCAAGGCGGCAGGCTGGGGAAGCGTCGCGTGGCAGAACTTCACCTTTGGAATCGTGGCAGTACATATCGCTTTCAAGGATGCGTAATTCAAAAATGGCATTTGGAATTCCTCACTTAGATGTAAAGCTCGAGCTTTCTATCCGTTCAGATATGAAGCGAGTTGAGGAGTTATTGCGCCAACAGATCCAAGGCGACTACCCGCTTGTCATTGAAACTTCTCGCCATCTGGTAGAGGCAGGAGGGAAACGCCTACGTCCTCTCTTGGCGCTTTTAGCAGCGCAGTTCGGTGATCCAAAGCGTAAGGAGATCATTGAGGCTGCCGTTGTCTGCGAGCTAACTCACTTAGCGACTTTGTATCACGATGACGTAATGGATGAAGCGCCACTGCGTCGCGGAGTCGAGAGCGCAAATGCGCGTTGGAACAATACCGTTGCGATTTTAACTGGTGATTATCTCTTCGCTAAGGCCTCAGATTTGTTAGCGGATCTAGGGCCCGAAGCGGTTCGCTTACAAGCGCGCACATTTGAACGACTAGTTATCGGCCAAATAACCGAGACCCAAGGTTCTACTGCAGGTCTATCCATGTTGGATCACTATCTCAAGGTAGTTGCTGATAAAACTGGATCGCTCATTGCTACATCTGCCAGGTTTGGTGCGATGCTCTCTGGTGCTCCTACTGAAGTTGTCGAAGTACTTACTCGCTTTGGCGAGAAGATTGGTGTGGTCTTTCAGTTGGCCGATGACGTGATTGATATTGCTTCAGAATCCAATGAAAGTGGAAAGACGCCGGGAACCGATCTCCGTGAAGGAGTTCCAACCTTGGTGACACTGTTTGTGCTTGAATCCGATGATCCAAGCGATGCCGCGCTCAAAGAGATCCTGAGTGCGCCGATT
>CAIMBV010000176.1 GCA_903839355.1 uncultured Actinomycetes bacterium | reverse complement strand
TGACCAAGTCAGACTTTCCGGGAGTGCAAGCGGTTGTAGATGGTCGTCGCACCATGGACCGTAAGAACTTCGAGGGAGTCTCTTTCAGAGTTATTGGAGCTGGGGCTTAGGCCTTATCACTACTGGCTCTCTAGAACCACTGGTTCGGTGACCACAAATGGCATGTGGGTTCGTGCAATGGGAGTGGCCTTCGCAATTGCGTTATATGTAGCAAGAAGTATCTCCGCTTGACGCTCCCATGAGCGCTCTGACAACACTTCATCAGTGTATGCGGCGCGGTATTTTGCGGGATCGGCGAGCACTAGCTTGGCAGCGCGAACAAAGTCAGATACATCTTCTGCAATAAATACTTCGCCATTGCCAAGTCGAATTACCTCGGCCGACATAGTCTTCACATCACTCACGATGATCGGTAAGTGAGCCTGCATATACTCGCCAAACTTTGTGATGAGAGAGATCTCGTGATTAAGGCGGTGCAAGATAGGAATCAAACCAATATCAGCGGTTGAAAGATATGAGACCAATTCAGAGTTTGGCACGTATGGCACAACATGGAAGCGATCGCTTAAATCAGGTGCGCTAGCAACTAGATCTTGCACCGATTTGTTCTTTGGATTGGCAATAAGCGCCAGGTGTACGCCAGGGAGATCATGGAGAGCGGCAAGCGCGGTCTGGATGCCACGCTGTGGTGCCACTGCCCCTGAATAGACCATGAGTGGAACGTCGGCCGCTACACCAATATCTGCGCGCAGATTTCGGGCAGATGGTTCTTGGCCATCGACAAGGGGATCATTTGCAACAATAGTTGGACGGGTTTGTATTTGTAATTGCTCAAGCAGAAGGTCGTTCATAGGATCGCTCACCGATAGAACGGCAGCAGCTTTCTTAGAATATTGACGTTCAATTTTTGTGTAGAGCGCGGCCATGGGCTTGGTGAGATGAGCAACGCCGGGCACATACTCATGGGCGTCATAGACCAATGCGGCCGGCTTTCCCGCGGATCGCAATTTCTCCACAATTGCACCTGCAATGGGAAGAGCGGTGTAATCATGAGCATGAACTACATCGGGGGCAAACTCTAGAGCGACTGGAGTTATGACCTTCACCGATCGATTTAGGTTGGGAACGACAACTTCCTCTTTAACTTTCAATTTTTCAAATAATTTACGCCGATATTTACGTAAGCGTCGTAACGATCCAAGCACTAGCCACTCAAGCGTCTCTCCGCGCATGAGGAAGCGCAGCCCGCGTGGAATCTGGCTTTTAGTAATTACAATCTTGAGCGGTAATCGCAAGATTCTTGCATATCCAATGCTTAATTCATCGGAGTAATTTTGTGCGGTGGCTCCAATGACGAGCACATCCCAGCCAGCATTTCCCAGTGACCAGGCACATTTAAGAACTCGAGAATCTTCAGTAACTCCATTTAAGACAACGTGAAGCGTCTTTGGAGTTGAGGTCATTGCGATATCTTATCTATACCAGCCAGAATACTAAGCGAAGCTACTTCTTTACTGAGCCGCGATAAGCGGCTGAATGTCTAGCGCCTAGAAATTACTTGGAACTGGGAAGCAGGAAAACAAAGGCGGTAACAGCGGCAGCAATAAGAGCTGCTTGAAAGAAAAGTTTGATCGCAGCATCTCTATCTATCTTGCGATCCGCCTCAGAAATTACCCGCTTTGTATTTCCCAATGACCCAAAATTAAACAACCCTGAAAGTCCAAAGGCGAGACAGAACTTCTTGCGGCCTTGAAGGTATCCAATAGACATCACAAGCGCTGGTAAAAACGTTCCGAGTCTAGCTAACTGCGAAGCATGCTGGTGATAAAAGCCAAATACCGTTGTGATAGTTAGAAATAAACCAATTCCGCCAACAAGTTGGCGACGACGAATTTCTCGAACTCCAATATTGCAGACACCCGGAATGTACTCAACCTCATCCGGTGAGCCTTCTCCAAGAAAGTTTTCAGTCATAAGTATTAGTCAGTTTAGAACTGACGTTCAGATTCTTCTTCGTCAGCAAAAAGTTCGTGGGTGCCATGTTCGCTATTTGCGAGCCATGCAAAGACGGACTTTAGGGCGCCAATGATCACCACCAGGACGGTGACAATTCCTACTGCGCGACGAATGTTCTTGAACATGGGATAAATCTACTCTCTCAACCTTGTTACTCGCTGGAAGGAACCTTAGAGCGTGCCGAGCACGGCATGAACAACCGGTTAACTTTTAAGGGAGGCCAAGAGAGCAGAGTCGATATCGCGCCACAAATCCTCAAGATCTTCTATACCTATAGAGAGGCGAATGAGGTTCGTTGGAATTGTTGGACTTTCGGTGCTCCAGCGATGACGACGCTCCCACAACGATTCCACTCCACCTAGCGAGGTGGCGTGGGCCACTAACTGTGAGGCAGCGCAGGCTCTATCAGCCGCATCCGCCCCGCCTCTATGGTCAAAAGCAATTACCGCTCCAAAGCCCTTCATGAAACTCTTTGCGGTTTCGTGATGTGGATCGGTCGGAAGACCTGGATAGCGAACGCGCTCAACTGCTGGATGCAATGAGAGGCGGAGCGCGATCTCCAGAGCGTTTCTCTGAGCTCTTTCGAGTCGAACGCCTAAGGTGCGAATTCCGCGCAATGCCAGCCAAACCTCAAAGGGACCGGGAATGGATCCATTGATCTTACGAACGTCAGCGAGGCGTTGGTAGAGCGCTGGATCTTTTGTTGAGATTGAACCTAAGACCACATCGCTATGACCCGCAATGTATTTTGAGAGCGAATGGATTACTACATCAGCACCAAGTTCGAGAGGTTGTTGAAGCAGCGGCGTTGCGAAAGTGTTATCAACTCCAACCCCAATATTTTGAGCCTTAGCGGCAGCAATAAGCTTTGGAAGATCGGCCACCTCAAGCGCCGGATTTGTTGGAGACTCCAACCAAAGCAGGGTTGTTCCTGGCAGGGCCGCCAGCACCTCATCGGTATTTGAAACATCAACGTAACGAACTTCGGCAGCACCCGATGCCTCGGCCTGACGCAGCAAGACCATTGTTCCTGAGTATCCATTTCGCGATGCTGTAATAACAGCTCCACGCGGCAAGATCGAAAACAACGCGGTTATTGCGGCTACTCCGCTAGATAAGACCAAAGTTGGCCCGTTCTCTAAAGATGCGATGGCATCCTCTAAAGCGCTCCATGTGCTATTTCCAAATCGGCCGTAGCCAGCAGATCCAGGGGCAAGAAATGTGGAATTTAAATCGATGCCGACATTAACTCCTGCATCGCTCACTCGGGCTGGTCGCCCGGCGGCGACAACTCGGCTCTCCAAACTCAATCCATCGTGAGATGCAAAAGGGGAATCTGGCGATTGCGAGGAGGTCGACATGGGTGAAGCCTAACCTAGGAGGGAAAAGGCTTGCAGATCAGGAGTTGAAGTCAGGAGTTGAATTCAGGAGTTGAAGCCAAGACGTGAAGTCAGAGGAGACCGAGGGTGAAATTATTTGGGCTCTTTCGGTCTCTTGAGTGCGCTCAGAAGCGCCGTCAAAGCCAGCGTTCCAATAACAAAACCGAGCGATACCGCCAGTGAAATATTGGGAACTTTAATCCCTGCGACCTTAGTGTGGCCTTCGGCGATGGTCGCCTCAAAGATAAGTTTTAGGCCGATGAAGGCAAGGATGATCGAGAGTCCTTCGCTGAGGTAGATCAGCCTGCTCATGAGATCGCCAATAAGGAAATAGAGTTGGCGAAGACCCAT
>CAIMBV010000175.1 GCA_903839355.1 uncultured Actinomycetes bacterium | reverse complement strand
TGCTTGCTGTAAACACGCAGCCAATCCTCAACAGAGAAATTTCCACGCACGCTATGGATTGCAAATTTCTCTAGATCCGACTCCTTCAAATTATTAAGAATTTCTAGAGATGATGCTCGTGAGGCTTTGTACATCGCAAATGAGTTCTCGATTGGCATGGTGCGATATCCAAGTGCTTCACATTCCGACCATGCGTTCTCGTCATAGCCCAGAATTTGAGTTCCAGGTTGCGCCAAAATCCTGCGCAGGCGCGCGGCTGATTGGGACTCACTATCTGCCATGTGATGAATGATCTGGCGAGGAGTCCATCCCGCATGATCCGCCTTATCAATATTCTCAGGAGTCACCATCCCAACTGCTTCAATAAATGCTGCAGTGGAATCTCCGTAGTTTTGGGCATAATCTTTTAAGGTCATGCCCAAACTCTACCGAGGTTACAGATTTTCCTCCTGATAATAATTTTTCCAGATCAATCGATGAATCTTTATCTTGTATGGAAGTGAACGCACTCCAGGAATGAGTGGCATACAAATCAATCCGATTGAGAGCGCTCCCATGATCAACATGATCCAGGCATCTGCATTGGCACCAAATGGATGGTTGTCTCCATTATTAAATGGCGGAATCTGATACCAGAATGAGTACAACCAGAGCCATGCCTGACCTGGGTAACGCCCTGTCTCATTCATCATGCCCCACGTTGAGCCTTGCAGGTTCGATGCGGTGCTCTGATCGTTGAAGTAACTTCCATCACCTAAAAAGAGCGTTTGTTTGGTGTTATCACTTTGGAAATAATTTCCTTGGGATAAGAGCGCACCATCTAGCGAGCCAGCTTGTGCCATCGTTAGAAGTCCCCCAGCAAGAGCAGGGACAGGCCCATAGTTACCGGCCGACACCTTAGAAGCATCCTGATTCGCCTTAGTGAGAGCTGTGTCATAGTTAGTAGCCCACGTAGATTGGGTCTTTGCATCCGAGCCCTGCCATTGCTTAAGAGCATCTGCCACAGGCGCTGCGTTTGCCACCGTCGTTAGCGGGGTAATTACAAAATCATTGACGGTATCAACGGGGTGAGTAACTCCAAGCCACTTAGCAAGGTAGAGCGGTCCGAGATTTACTCCATCAGAGGCGTGGTTATATGGAGCACCGTAACCTGCAGTGCCACTTGTTCCGGCAAGTTCTTGTACCGCCGTTGCATAGAAATCTGCTGGAGCAGCAACCGCCCACTGCTTGAAGGTGACTTGTTTGTCATCTGGAGAGCCGAAGAGAGTGGAGAGCGCGGCAACCACAATTGCGACAATTACTACCGCTGCCACTCCCTCTTTAATTAAATCGTAACGTCGAACTCTTCCTGACCAAGGTGCTGATTCGAGTTCAGTGCGGCGATCGCTCATTTGCGCTCCCCTAACTCATTATTAAATGCATCGATAGGCGGAACAACACCCTTCGCTCGCACGAGTAGCACGTGGATCAAGGTAATGACGCCAATAATCACGGGAAGAAATGCCACGTGCAACAAGATCATCTGACCGAAATTGGTGACATTGAATCTAGAACCGATACCAACAGAGTTGAAGCCATCCTTTGCTTCGTAGGAGATCCACTGCGAATCAAAATTGGTTTGAATCAAGTAGCCGGTAAATGCTGTTGCTATCGAACCCACAAAGGCGAGCGCCCCAGTGATCCAGGTGAGCAAACGACGACCGCGCCACGCGGCCATCCAAAATTTTCCCCAGAGATGGACGACCATAAAGATAAAGAAGAACTGCACCGACCAAAAGTGCATGCTGTTAACGAAATGACCAACGCTGGAATAGTGGTACCAGCTCGCACCTTCAAAAGAGAGGACTAACCCGGAGGCGACGATGACGCCTAAAGCGGCGAGGGTGGCGACGCCAAAGAGGTAGATCCAGGATGCGACATACGCTGGTTGAGTATCGGGCAGCAACTTCTCGATTGGCAGGTTCTTCTGCCACCCTTTACGAAGCTTGCTCGTCCACATCTCTTTTTCGATATCTGCGCTCATTTTTGATCCTTCCCTTTCTTATTGCCGGGGAATGGAAGTACCAGCGCTAGCCCGAAGAGAACGAGCATGAAGAGGATGACAAGGAGGTTGGTTATAGATATTTGAAACCAACCCCAATGTATGTATACCGCCTTGAGGTTCATGAAGTGATGAAAGATTCCCATGCTGGAAAGGTAGGCTCATTTACCTTCTAAAAGTAGGCACTACCTCTCATCTAGGGCAATTACTTCACGACTGAGTGCTGGCTCTCCTGCTAGAGTTTCCGCAATAGAGAACCACTACCTGGGGCGGCCATGACTGATATAACGATTATGCAGCGGGAGCTCACACCATTTGAGCACCTAGTCCTCGACTTGTTATGCAAAGGCAAATCCAATGCCGCGATCGCTCACGAGACGGCTCATACCGAAAAGGTCATCGAGAACACCGTTTCGCGGTCGGCACGCGTCTTTGGAATCACCTCTGATGGTGACACCAACGTTCGAGTGCTCCTAGCACTCGCCTACCGGACTCACTTTGGCGATGCTGCCTTTGAATCCTTCGGACTTCCATGTCAGCACCTTCAAGAGGGGCCAGATGGTCGAATGATCTGCGCTCGCCACGTCGAATAACGCTCAAATAAATAGAGCTTGAGTAATCATTACAACTAACAAATCAAGAAGAGGGCTCACATGAAGGCTTTATCCACCATTTTCATCATCATTCATCTCTTAAGCGTGGCTGGAATCGTGATCCTCCTTCTAACTCAAGCCGGCAAGGCAACGAAGGTCGTCCCCAAGGGATTAACTCACGCCGGATTAACGGCGCTGGTTGCTGGAATCGCACTCGTCGGAATCCGAGATGCTCAGCACCACAACAACGCGGCTGCGTATCCCGTCTACAACTATGGAACTATTGCCGCCAAATTGGTCGTGCTTGTCGTAATTCTCGTTCTGGCATTCAAGCATGCAAAGGCTGAATCTATTTCGCGCGCTACCTGGGCCACTTTGTTGGGTTTGACCGTGCTCAATATCGCCTTGGCTGGAACTCTCAAGTAAATTGAGTAACTCCTCAGTCACGATCCGCCCCATTGAACTCGGTGATAAAGAGCGCTGGCTCGAACTGTGGAATGGTTATCTAACGTTTTATGAATCGACTCTCTCACCTGAGATAACTGAACTCACCTGGCAGAGGCTGCACGATCCACTTTTTAACTTGTATGGGCTCGTTGCGGTTCACGAGGGTGAAGTAGTTGGATTGGCTCATTTTTTGTTTAGGCCATCGAGCTGGGCCGTTAATGATTACTGCTACTTAGAAGATTTATTTGTATCTGAAAATATTCGCGGGGCTGGCGCCGGGCGGTCACTCATCGACGCGGTGATAGCGGCCGCCCGTGCCAAGATGTCTGGACGGGTCTACTGGACAACTAAAGAGAGCAATACTCGAGCCCGCGTCTTGTATGACTCGTATACGCCGGCCTCTGAATTTGTCCAGTATCGCCTGCCACAAACTTATTGAGTTGTTATTTAGTTTTTCTCTTATCTTTCTTTAACTAGCCAGGCTGGGAAACTTAAGCCTTTTCTTCCACGCGACGAGCGTGTAAGAAGCCAAGGAGAGCCAAGAGCAAGAACAGAACTCCACCAAGGTAGGCAACGAGTGCTGCATACATTGCAATCTGACCGATCTGCCAGAAAGCATATCCGTAGAGCAACAGACCGCGGAGGGTTGAGCCACGGAAGAGGAGTTGTACTTGATTTGCTAGCGCTGCATTTGTTGGATCAGCTTGTGCAGCTGCACTCACTTCAGAGTAAGTCTTTCCACCACCAATTTCCTTGAGATGAACTGCGATGAAATGATCGGCGTAAACCTCAGCCTGACGACCATTCAACATTGGTTCTCCAGCATATTTAGCAACTTGGGCGCCATCAGCGGCAGGCAAGCTGGTGATTGCAGCACTTCCTGCAGCAGGGAAGGTGATGTTCTGCTCTGCAAGTTGTGTCTTAACCTGGTTGTTGGTGAATGAATATCCCCAAGTGA
>CAIMBV010000174.1 GCA_903839355.1 uncultured Actinomycetes bacterium | reverse complement strand
GCGTCTTTACATATCCGATGCTCATGGCCGCTGACATATTGCTCTATCAAGCTGATCAAGTTCCCGTGGGGGAAGATCAACGTCAACATATCGAGTTAACTCGCGATCTGGCGGTTCGATTTAATAGTCAATATGGCAAGACCTTTAGAATCCCAGAGGGATACATTCTTAAAGAGGGCGCCAAGATTTACGATCTCCAGGATCCAACCTCCAAGATGAGTAAGTCGGCGGAATCATTAAGTGGTTTGATTGAGATTCTTGATACTCCAGAGGCAAATACCAAGAAGATTAAGAGTGCCGTTACTGACACTGGTCGTGAGGTGCGCTTTGATTTTGCCGAGAAGCCAGGTATCTCAAATCTCCTTACTATCTTCTCAACCTTGACGGGTCGTACCGTGGCTGACATTGAAAACGAATTTGCCGGTAAAGGTTATGGTGATTTCAAAGGCGCTGTCGCAGAAGTTGTCGTCGAGTATCTACGACCAGTTCGCGATAAAACTCTAGAACTTTTGGATGACCCAACTCACCTCAATGCCATCCTAAAAAATGGAGCAGAAAAAGCTGGTGCAGTTGCAAGTAAGACACTTGGTGATGTGTATGAACGGATTGGCTTACTTGCGCGCGGTTAAGCTCGCTGTATTTGTTGCAGCCAGTTCACTCGTGCTCTCGATGGGAGCCTTACCTGCTCGCGCAGTTGCATCAATAAAAATTGCAATTGCGTATGACATTGGAGGACGTGGGGACCACGGTATCAATGACTCTGCTGCAATCGGCGTTGATTACATTAAGAAGAAATATGGACTGACCTCCCTCAACGTACGCGAAATGGTCACCAACGGAACTGAAAGTGATCGCGAGTCTCGGTTGCAATTTTTGGCTAATGCAAATTACAACTTGATTGTGGCTATCGGGGCTCAATATGCCCAGGCGGTCAGCATTACCGCACTGGCATTTCCTTCTACCCAATTTGCACTGATCGATGACTCCAGCGTGGGAAATTTGAATGTTAGCGATATGGATTTCTCAAACCCTCAAGGAGCTTATTTAGCTGGGGTGCTGGCCGGCAGCGCAACGAAGACAAATAAGATCGGGATCGTTGCACCAACAGCCTGGGCTCCCAATATTCCTGATTTCAAGAAGGGTGTTGCCACAGTCGATAAGAAGGCAGGCGTATTTGCGGAGGTTATCGACTCGGCACCTATTCCTCCGACAAAGACTCTCGTGGGCCTGGGTTGTGATGTGATCTTCTCAGAGTGGTCTGCAACCAGCGAAGTTGAGGACACGATAGCGAAGCTTTATACAACCAAACACCCATTGGCTTTGATCGGAGTTTCGCCGGATCAATACTTCTTACTTGGTAATTCCAGTCAGAAGATCCTTATCGGTGCAGTCTCCAAACATGTAAACACGGCTGTTGCCGATGTTATGACCGCTTCACTTACCAACCAGAGCATTGTCGATGTGATTGATGAAGCCAAGGGAGTATTCGGGCATATTTACACCGTCAAGGATGGCGGCGAGTCAATGGCACTGACAACTTTAGGTGCGAAGTACTCTGTAAATGTCGAAAACGCTGTCTTGCAATTGAAGAGCGGAAAGGTAAAGCTCCCT
>CAIMBV010000173.1 GCA_903839355.1 uncultured Actinomycetes bacterium | reverse complement strand
AGAGCCCGTTCATCGAGCATAGGTAGGTAATCACTAAGGGCAATCCCTTTGACGATGCGCGATCCCCAAAATGGAGGTTTCGGAATCTTGTTATCAGCTGCCACATCCGAACGGACGGTGTCGACCTCAACCGGTTCGGCTGAACGAGTCCGAGGCGTCCTTCTTTCACGAAGTGGCGGAAGTTCTGCTCCCTCAACGCCACGCTTCATTCCGATCATGGCATCCATCAGACGGAGCCCTTCAAAGGCATCCTTCGCATAACGAACTGTGCCGGGGAATACGTTTGATAAATCTTCTTCTACATACGAGCGAGTAAGCGCAGCCCCACCCAAGATAACTGGCCACTTGTTAGTCAATCCGCGAGATTCAAGTTCTTGCAAATTCTCTTTCATGATCACAGTGGATTTAACGAGCAGCCCACTCATTCCAATAACATCGACATCATTCTCTGTGGCTGCATCAATGATTTGATTAATTGTCTGCTTGATTCCGATATTGACCGTGGTGTAACCATTGTTCGACAAGATAATGTCTACAAGATTCTTTCCAATATCGTGTACATCGCCTTTAACGGTTGCAAGCAATATTTTGCCGCGGCCTTCATCATCGCTCTTCTCAATGTGTGGTTCAAGGATTGCAACCGCCTGCTTCATGACCTCGGCGCTCTGCAAGACGAAAGGAAGTTGCATCTCTCCCTTACCGAAGAGCTCACCAACGACCTTCATCCCAGCAAGGAGATGATCATTAATGATGGCAAGTGCTTTGAGACCAGATTCGAGCGCCTCGTTGAGATCCGCTTCTAGGCCGACCTTCTCACCATCAATAATGCGGCGCTCAAGACGCTCTGTGAGAGGTAGAGCCGCAAGTTCAGCAGCGCGTGAAATCTTGGTCGATTTAGTCTCCACGCCATCAAAGAGTTCCAGGAACTTTGTCAGAGGGTCGTAGGTGCACTCCCCTGTTTCATCAAAAGTTCTGCGGTCATATATGAGATCCAAGGCAACCTGGAGAACCTCAGGTTCAATGCGGGCGATCGGAGTTATCTTTGATGGATGCACAATCGCTGAATCAAGTCCTGCTTTGACCGCTTCTGCAAGAAAAACGGAGTTGAGAATGATTCGAGCCGCCGGGTTGAGACCAAAGGAAACATTGCTTACACCTAGAGTAGTTTGAACATCAGGGTATCTCTCTTTGAGAGCCCTGATTGCATTGATGGTCTCTTCGCCATCTTTGCGCGTCTCCTCTTGCCCTGTCGCAATTGGGAATGTGAGGCAGTCAATAAGGATGTCACCAATGTTCATGCCCCAGTTCTCAGTGAGATCCTTAATGAGTCTGGTTGCAACGCTAAGTTTCCACTCTGCGGTACGAGCCTGACCTTCTTCATCAATTGTTAAGGCAACAACCGCAGCGCCATGCTCTTTTACTAAAGGCATGATTCGGGCGAAGCGAGAGGTTGGACCGTCTCCATCTTCATAATTAACAGAGTTGAGAACGCTGCGCCCACCTAGCAGTTCTAGACCAGCTTTGATGACGGCAGGCTCCGTAGAGTCAAGAACTATTGGAAGAGTTGATGAGGTAGCCAATCTGGATGCCAACTCTTGCATGTCTTTAACGCCATCACGTCCAACATAATCAACAGAGAGATCAAGCATATGTGCACCATCGCGGATCTGATCGCGGGCGATCTCTATGCACGATTGCCAATCCTCTTGCAAGAGGGCATCTCGAAAGGCGCGTGAACCATTAGCGTTGGTACGTTCACCGATAGAGAGATAAGAAGAGTCTTGACGGAAAGGAACAAACTGATAGAGCGAGCTTGCACCGCGGTCGAGTTGAGGGCTGCGTGTAATGACTTCTGAAGAACCGAGAAGATCAACGACTTCTTTGAGGTGCGCCGGAGTGGTTCCGCAACAGCCTCCGACAAGGCTTACTCCATAATTCTTGCGGAACTCCGCGAGGTATTTGGCAAGCTCCGGTCCTGTGAGGGGATACTCTGCTCCATCTTTACCCAGTATTGGCAGACCCGCATTCGGCATGACAGAAATTTGTGCGCTTGAACCTTGAGAGAGTGCTCGTAGATGCTCGCTCATCTCTGCGGGACCAGTGGCGCAATTGAGACCAATGACATCGATATCAAGTGGCTCCAGGGCATTGAGCGCTGCTCCGATTTCAGAACCAAGCAGCATGGTTCCAGTTGTCTCGACTGTAACCTGAGCGATCAAGACTATGTCGCGCCCCGCAGTATCAATTGCGCGGCGAGCACCATTGACCGCTGCTTTGGCTTGAAGAAGATCCTGGGTCGTCTCAATGAGAAGGGCATCGGCTCCCCCATCAATCAACCCGCGAGCGGCCGTCTCATAAGCCTCGCGCAAGAGGGCGTAGGTCGTATGGCCCAAAGTCGGAAGTTTGGTTCCCGGACCCATAGACCCGAGGACGAAGCGAGGTTTAGCTGGGGTTGAGTATTCATCTGCGACCTCACGGGCCAGACGCGCCCCGGCTAAGGCCAACTCGTAAATACGACCCTCAATGCCGTACTCAGCCAGGTTGGCGAAGTTAGCACCAAAAGTATTGGTCTCGATGGCATCGACTCCAACATCGAGATACTCACGGTGAACTGCCTTAACGATGTCCGGCCTTGAAATATTCAGAATCTCGTTGCAACCTTCAAGCCCTTGGAAGTCATCGAGGGATGGGTTGGCTGCTTGGAGCATGGTTCCCATCGCGCCGTCGGCGACGATGGTGCGTGAGGCCAGCGCTTCACGCAAAGGGGAACTTTGCTTCATAAGAGGCTGAGTTTAGCCTAGAAGGCTAGACCCAAAGCGCTATCTAGCGCCCGCGCAAGCTCACCAGTAGAACCGCCGGTTTGGCCCGCTTCTGTCGCTTCTACCCATGCTAGAAGCGAACCTATTGCAACAGGAGTATCGAGGTTTTGGCTCAAGGCGTTGATGATCTGAGCCACGACCTGGGTCGTTGGGGCGACTTCGTTGCGAGAAAGAGCGCCTCTGATGCGATCGACATCCGCCTGGCTCTGAATCAATTTCGCTTCACTCCACATTCGATCCTGCGAATAATGATCTCGCAAGAGAGCGAAACGAATAACGACGGGGTCCACCCCTTCGGCGAGCAATTTGGAAACGAAGACCAGATTCCCTTTGCTCTTGCTCATTTTTTCGCCGTCGAGTCCAATCATTCCTGTATGGACATAGCCCCGCGCGAATTGCTGTCCCGTGATCGCCTTGACTTGTACTGCCGACATAAAGTGATGAGGGAAGATGAGGTCACTTCCACCACCTTGAATATCGATCAACGAAGTTCGCGTTGAATCCCCCGTAAGAAATTTCGAACCTAACAAATAGCGCAAACTTATAACGGCACATTCGATATGCCAACCTGGTCGGCCATATCCGTGTGAAGAGTCCCAACCCGGTTCGCCATTCTTATTTGCAAGCCACAATACGGGGTCGAGGGGATGTTCCTTTCCAGGTCTTGCCGGGTCTCCCCCGCGTTCGCCGAAGATACTTAAGCAGGTCTCTAAGGAGTATGGAAGTTCATCAAGGAAGGACTGCGTTCGGAAGTAGAGATCGCCTTCCAACTCATAGACGAATCCATTATTTTGCATAGCCGATATGGCAACATCCACTAAGTCCATCGTCTTGGTCGCCGGGACGAACCACTCTGGTGCAAGTATGCGTAGCGCCGACATATCGGAGGCGAAGAGATCGGTCTCACGCTGGCCGAGACTCTCCCAGTCGGTTCCGTCCCGCTCCGCTCTCTCGAGTAGCGGCTCATCTATATCGGTGATGTTCTCAACAAAATGTACTTTGCCACCACCCAGTGATGTATAGCGATTGATCAGATCAAAAGTTAAATATGTGGCGGCATGACCTAGATGAGTTGCATCGTAGGGCGTTATGCCGCATACGTACATCCGCAGATCATTGCCAGGTGTGATATCAAAAGATCCACTCGTACTCTTAAGGGTGAGAGTTGGGAGTTCCACACCGAGTAACGGAAGAGCGGGGTTCGGCCAAGGATTTTCTAGGATTTCCATAGGGTGAGAAGGCTACCTAAAAAGGCGGCCAAGGGACGGCTGGCCATTCATCGCTGGGTTCAGGGTAACTCCCCGCCTCTAGAAGGCGTTCAATCCGATCAAGAAGTGCTGCCGATTCGGTCTCAGTAATAAGACCTTCAACCACAGAAGCAGAAACTATTTGTGCTCGTTTTAAGAGTTCTAACTCAGAAGTGGAAAATTCAACCCCGGATAAATGCCAGAGAACGGTCCGTAACTTAGGATCTTCGTGGAAGGTGACCCCATGGTCACAGCCAAATATCCGACCGTCTGAAGTGGGGAGGATATGTCCATACTTCCTATCGGTGTTGTTGATGATGGCGTCAAAGAGTGTCAAAGCTCTAATCCTGGGGCTATCGCTATTGGAAAGCTCGACCACATCGATAGATTCATCAATCTCTATCCACTCTTGAACCATGCCAGGTCCAAATGGTCCATCTCGTACGATGGTAAATGGCACGAGATGAAGTTCGAGCGCCTCGGAAAGCAGGTAAGCGGCTAGTTCTCGATTGGCCAGGTTTCCATCTGGAAAATCCCAGAGAGGTCTCTCTCCAGCAATCGGTTTATAGATAACCGAGATCTCGTTCTCTTGGTAAATACATTTAGCAAAGAGAGTGGCATTAGAAGCATCAACGAAGCGACCTTCAACGATGAGCTCCCCTTGCGCAATTGCATCAATCACAGAGATCAACGGCGATATCCATTTGCCCGTGGACATAAGTGTCCATCTGGATCGACCGGCAGGCCGCAGAATGGACAGGGTTGACGACCCGCCGCCACAACCGCCTCCGTCCTGTCGCAGAAGGCACGCGCTTGATGAATACGTAACTTGAAAGATAAAAGGTCGGGAGCATCCTCTAACAAGCTTGCCTCTTCATCATCGAGAAGCTCGGTTATTTCCTCATCACCAATAGCCTGTGCTTCAATGAGAATGCGTTGGCTCTCTTGCTCCCAGCTGATCGCGATAACACCTACTTTGAAATCTTCGGTGATTGGAAATTGCAGAGCGGTGTCATCGCGTTCACTCACGATGTTTAGTTCATCGAGGCTAGCCAGTTGATTGCGGCGAAGCTCTCGTATCATGATCCGCAATCTCTCGGAGAGAGCCATGGCCTGAGACTTTTCTATTGCAACACAAGTCGTCTCAAGTGGAGAAATTACCTGCAAGAAGAATTGACGTTCTCCTGGGGCGCCGACAGTTCCAACAATGCATCGAGTCACTGAATCATGTTTATAAACGAATCTAGTCATAACTTCCCTTGCCCGCCGCCTAATTGGAATCTATCGCGCTTCCCACCGACCGGACCCTTAGCGCGACTCAGATGTGAGGTCGAGTTCAGAGTTATCACGTGAGATGCGGGCAATCTGATAATCGAGATGGATGCAGGATCAATGGATATTCGCTGGAAAGAATCTAAGGGCGAGCCTAAGTGGAATGCAGCTATCGCCTTAATTACATCTCCGTGTGAGAGAACCAGAATTCGGTTATAGCGCTTGGCTTCATCCAAAATAACTTGATTCGCCCGCAACGACATCTCGCCGAAGCTTTCACCTCCCGGGAAGCGAACGGTACTTGGACGGCTCTGAATCGACTTCCACATCTCCTCTTTGGATAGGGTTGATAAGGGTTTTCCCGACCAGCGTCCGTACTCCATCTCAATGAGATCCTCGCGAATATTGACCTTCTTCTTGCTCTCTGACAGGTAAGGAGCGAGAGTATCCAAGCAGCGTCGCAGAGGAGAGGAGAAGATTGCATCAAAGTTCATAGTGCTTAAATGCGCGGCGAGTTCTAGAGCCTCTTCTTTTCCACGAGGTGAAAGCGAGACTCGATTGTCACGCCCTGCCAATATTCCTTTGAGATTCGCAGTTGAGTGTGCGTGCCGGACCAGTACGACTTCACAACCGCGATCCTTTGCCATGTCTGTAGGTTACCGAGAAATCGCCTCGAGAGTTGCTAGGGTCACCTCATGGAGAAGCGCACCCTGGGTAAGTCGGGATTGAAGTTATCCCGCATAGGGCTTGGCACGATGACGTGGGGGCGCGATACAGACGAACTCGAAGCGGCTAACCAACTTCGCATCTATCTAGATGCAGGAGGAAATTTCATCGACACCGCCGCGGTCTATGGTGATGGCGATGCGGAACGGGTTATTGGTGGCTTCATAGGAACATTAGTGGCGCGCGACGAGATCACGATCGCTTCCAAGGCTGGAGTCTCATTCAAATCTGGCGAGCGGACAATCAATAATTCTCGCGCCTCACTTCTGCAGGATCTCGATGCATCTCTCGATCGCCTTAGTGTTGACTACCTTGATCTGTGGCAGATCCACCAATGGGATTCAGAGACTCCCCTTGAAGAAACCCTCTCCGCTCTAGATTTTGCGGTTTCTAGTGGCCGCGTTCGATATGTTGGAGTCTCTAACTTTGCCTCGTGGCAGATTGCGCGCTCAGCAACGATTCAAAATCCCTTCTTTGGCAAGGTTGCAATCAGTTCTGCCCAGTCGGAATATTCACTCCTTAATCGAAAAGTTGAGAGTGAGGTATTGCCAGCCTGCCATGAGGTGGGGGTTGGTTTCATTGCTTGGTCTCCGCTAGGTCGTGGAGTTCTCACTGGAAAATATCGTTCGGGTACGCCATCGGATTCACGTGGGGCAAGCCCACACTTCTCTGGATTCATCGCCCCCTATTTGGAGCCAGGCGCGAGACAGATCGCTGATGCAGTCGCCGTCGCCGCAGAAGGTTTGGGTTATTCACCTGTAGAGGTTGCCCTGGGTTGGGTTCGAGACCGGCCAGGCGTGGTTAGTGCGATTGTTGGCGCGCGAACAGGTGCGCAACTTCGCGGTGCGCTCTCTGCTGAAGAGATCGAAATTCCCACTCAAGTTCGAGAAGCTTTAGATGAGATCTCCACTTCTAGAATCTAATTAACAGTTTTCGAAGAAATTAACTAACGCTCTCACGCCGAATTTTACGCCTTCAACGGGGATTCGTTCATCGACTCCGTGGAAGAGTGCGAAGAAATCGAGATCAGATGGAAGTTGAACGGGCATAAATCCATAACCCACAATTCCTAGATCGCTGAGGGCTTTATTATCCGTTCCCCCACTCATCAAATATGGAACGGGAATTCCATCAGGATCTTGAGACTTGATGGCGGCAATCATGGCTTCTACTAGCGGGCCAGAGAAATCAACTTCTAGCGCCTTGTCCCGCACTTGTACGGTGATGTCAGCATCATCTCCGACAAGAGACTTGATCGTTTCAGCAAGTTCATCCTCAAAGCCGGGCAAGAAGCGACCATCCACAACAGCGGTAGCCGAACCTGGAATTACATTTGCTTTGTAGCCACCATTGATCATTGTTGGGTTTGCAGTATTTTGCGTTGTGGCACCCATCATGCGCGCTGCTCCACCGATATGTTTTAAGAGATCAGTGGCGCGATCTGGGTGATACTCATCGCCAGTTAGTTCAGCGATCTTGCCAAAGAATTTTGCTCCTGTAGCGGTCTCACGTTGTGGCCAGACATGTGAGCCAATCTTGGTGATGATCCTGGTTAACTTTGTTACAGCATTGTCGTTATTGATGAAGGAACCATGTCCCGCAGTGCCCTTGGTTGTGATCTCCAACCATTGGATACCTTTTTCGGCGGTTTCGATGAAGTAGAGCCGGTGACCCCCAGTAATTGTTACGGAGAAGCCGCCGACCTCTGATATCGCTTCGCTGTATCCATCAAATAACTCTGGACGATTCTTAACTAACCAACGTGAACCATATGAACTACCAGCCTCTTCATCTGCGAAGAAAACAAGGAGAATGTTACGAGGAGGGACGAAGCCTGATGTAGCCCACGATCTGGCGATGGCCAGAAACATGGCATCGCCATCTTTCATATCAACGGCGCCTCGACCCCAGATGTAACCATCGCGCAATTCACCGCTGAATGGATCTACCTGCCAATCGGCCGCATTGGCCGGAACAACGTCTAGATGGCCATGCACTACCAACCCTGGCCTTGATTGATCTGCTCCTTCGATTCGGGCTACTACGTTGAAACGCTTTGGGGCGGTCTCAATAAGTTCAGAGTCGATTCCTACTTCGGCCAATTTCGCAGCAACGAAGAGAGCCACAGCCTCTTCGTCACCCTTTCCCTCGCCGTAGTTCACACTTGGGATACGGATGAGCTCCTGAAGGAGTTGAATGCAATCTTCCTCGAGGGCTAAAAGCTGGGTCTGGTCCATATCCTTATTCTGCCTTAGCCATGGCTTCCCCATCCAATTTCTGTTGGTATCCTTACTCACTCAGTCAGACCTTCGAAAGAAGTTCCAGGCTGCACCTGTCCGGGTGGCGGAATTGGCAGACGCGCTAGCTTGAGGTGTTAGTGCCCGCAAGGGCTTGAGGGT
>CAIMBV010000172.1 GCA_903839355.1 uncultured Actinomycetes bacterium | reverse complement strand
GATCTAGTGAGAACATTTGGAATGAGGGCGATGTCTCTTGTAGCGTTGTTCGTCGAGTCGCACTCCCAGATGCCTTTTACGCAATCGATGGTCTTCTTGAGACATTCATGACGGTGCTGGGAGAGTTTGGTGCCTTTCCAGAGGTAATAAATGCGGAATTAACGCGCTATCTACCTTTCTTGGCAACCACAAAGATTTTAGTCGCAGCAGTTAAAGCAGGAGTGGGCCGCGAGGTGGCGCATGAAGCGATCAAGGAGCATGCAGTCGCAGCGGCACTTGGAATTCGTGCCGGCAAACCAAACACCATGATTGATGCACTTGCCGCAGATCCTCGTATTCCGCTGGATAAGAATGAATTGCAAGCTCTCCTCTCATCGCCGCTTGAATTCACCGGTGATGCCATGGCTCAGACAACCCGCGTTATCAATCGCATTGAGGCGATTACATCTAAGCACGCCGCTGCGGCGCAATACCGCCCATCTAGCATTAGGTGAGCACCGTGATTGAGGGCTGGAACCATCTGCGCAGCGGAAAGGTTCGTGATCTTTATACAAATATCAGTGGCGAACTCTTAATCGTCGCTAGCGATCGCATCTCGGCATTTGATTACATCTTGCCAACTCCTATTCCTGGCAAGGGAAAATTATTAACTCAGCTCTCTCTCTTTTGGTTTGAGATGTTCTCTGATTTAGTTCCGAATCATCTAATCTCAACTAATGTGCCAAGCAGCGTAAAAGATCGTGCGGTAATTGTTAAGCCACTGGAAATGTTTCCGATTGAATGTGTGGCGCGTGGTTATCTGACAGGTTCGGGTTGGGTTGAATATCAAAAATCGCAATCGGTCACCGGCATAGAAATCCCTGCAGGTTTGCTCGATGGATCTAAACTTCCCGAGAACATTTTTACGCCCGCAACAAAGGCTGAGGTGGGGGATCACGATGAAAATATCTCCTTTGCTCGTGCTGCAACTATTGTCGGAGAAGAGGATGCAAAGAAACTTCGAGAGCTGACGCTTCTGCTCTATTCAACGGCACATGATTATGCGGCGACTCGCGGAATTATCTTGGCGGATACTAAATTTGAATTCGGCCGAGACCACGAAGGTAAGATATGCCTTGGCGACGAGGCCTTAACTCCTGACTCTTCAAGATTTTGGTCAGCTGATACCTGGAAACCAGGTGGAGCTCAGCCATCATTTGATAAGCAATATGTTCGCGATTGGCTCCTAGCCTCTGGATGGGATCGAAAGAGCCCTCCTCCCGAGTTGCCAACTGAGGTCGTTGAAAAGACGCGCGAGCGATACGAAGCGGCTTTCACTATACTGACCGGAAGGAATATCTAATGGCCACAATTGTCGTGGAAGTTATGCTCAAGCCCGAGATCCTAGATCCACAGGGACAGGCCGTTGCTGCAGCCCTGCCTCGCTTGGGATTCACCTTTGCTAAGGCGGTCCGTCAAGGTAAGCGCTTTGAAATTGAAGTAGAAGGCACTCCCACGGCCGCACAGTTGGCCGATATTGAGAAGGCGGCCGAAACTCTCCTCTCTAATCCGGTAATCGAGACCTACCTAGTAAAGGTCGAGGCCTAATGCGCATTGGAGTCGTAACTTTTCCAGGTTCACTAGATGACACATCCGCACTTCGGGCGATTCGATTGGCCGGCGGAACTCCGGTTCCACTCTTTCATGCCAGCGATGATTTAAAAGAGGTAGAGGCTGTTGTCCTACCTGGCGGATTTTCGTATGGTGACTACCTGCGTTGCGGTGCAATTTCGCGTTTTGCTCCGATCATGTCATCGATCATCATCGCAGCTGAGCATGGATTTCCCGTACTTGGAATCTGCAATGGATTTCAGATTCTCTGCGAATCGCATCTTTTGCCTGGAGCACTTACTCGCAATCAAGGTCTGCATTTTGTCTGCACCGATCAACCACTCACCGTTGAAAATAATTCGACCCCCTGGACATCGGGTTATGCCAAGGGAGATCGATTGGTTATTCCAATCAAAAATGGTGAAGGTTCATTCCAGGCTAGTGCACAGACTCTTGCAGAGCTGGAGTCAGAGGGTCGCGTTGTGCTTCGCTACGCAGTTAAGAACCCCAACGGTTCCAAGAACGATATCGCCGGTATCACAAACGCGCGTGGAAATGTTGTCGGCGTGATGCCACATCCAGAGCAAGCAATTGAATCATTAACTGGTCCAAGTGAAGATGGATTGAAATTCTTTACCTCGATACTTCAGAGCATGGTGGGTCGATAATGGCGCTCGATACTGTTGCAAATGCTGCAGCACATCCCGAAGTAGTTCAGCCATGGCGCGAGCTTGGACTCAAAGAGGATGAGTACGCTCGCATCAATGAGATTTTAGGTCGACGTCCGACTGCATCTGAACTCGCCATGTATTCGGTGATGTGGTCTGAACACTGTTCCTACAAATCATCTAAGGTACATTTAAAACAATTTGGCGAGAAGGCTCCGCACTCCGATGCGCTGCTTGTGGGTATAGGTGAGAACGCAGGTGTTGTTGATATCGGTCAGGGTTACGCAGTCACCTTCAAAATCGAGTCTCACAACCACCCATCTTTTGTTGAGCCATATCAAGGCGCAGCAACTGGCGTCGGTGGAATCGTTCGCGATATTTTGACGATGGGCGCACGTCCCATCGCTGTTATGGATCCACTCCGTTTTGGTCCTGCAGATGCCCCCGATACGCATCGCGTACTGCCAGGAATTGTCGCTGGTGTAGGTGGTTACGGAAATTGCTTGGGCCTTCCAAATATCGGCGGAGAAGTGGTATTTGACGCTACTTATGCAGGTAATCCACTAGTAAATGCCTTGTGCGTTGGCGTGATGCGCCATGAAGATATCAAGTTAGCAACCGCTCATGGAACCGGCAATTTAGTGGTGCTCTTTGGTGCCAAGACCGGAGGAGATGGAATCGGCGGAGTATCAGTGCTTGCTTCAGAGACTTTTGCATCAGGTAAAGCAGCAAAACGTCCTTCAGTACAAGTGGGCGATCCCTTCGCTGAAAAAGTTCTCATTGAATGTTCTCTGGAGATATTTGCCGAGGACTTGGTAGTAGGTATTCAAGATCTAGGTGGCGCTGGACTTTCATGCGCAACCAGTGAACTAGCATCTGCTGGTTCTGGCGGAATGTCGATCCAACTTGAGAAAGTTCCGTTGCGTGATCCCTCATTGTCACCTGAAGAAATTCTGATGTCTGAGTCACAAGAGCGCATGTGCGCGATTATCGAGCCTGCAAAGTTGGCTCGCTTCATGCAGATTTGTAAGAAGTGGGATGTAACAGCAACTGTTATTGGTGAAGTTACCGAAGGCACACGCCTTGAAATTACCTTCAATGGCGAACTCATCGTTGATGTTCCACCTCGAACCGTCGCACATGATGGTCCGGTCTATAACCGCCCCATTGCAAAACCTGCATATCTAGATTCACTTACTCCAACATCATTACCTGCTGTTGATTCGGCAGATGCGATTAAGTCCGAACTTTTGAAATTGATCTCATCACCAAATATCGCTGACAAGTCTTGGGTTACGGATCAATATGATCGATACGTTCAAGGCAATTCAGTGTTAGCTCAACCAGAAGATTCTGGAATGGTGCGCATTGATGAGAAGACAAATCTGGGCGTTGCGATCTCAACAGATGCAAACGCTCGTTGGTCTTACCTTGATCCATACAACGGCGCAAAGTTGGCGCTCCTTGAATCATGTCGCAACATTGCTACAACCGGAGCCAAACCACTTGCTGTAACAAACTGTCTTAACTTCGGCTCCCCTGAGGATCCAGGAGTGATGTGGCAATTCGCCGAGACAGTTCGCGGCTTGGCAGATATCTGTTTGGAGATGGGGCTTCCAGTAACTGGTGGCAACGTCTCCTTCTATAACCAGACTGGAAGTGTCGCAATCTTGCCGACACCAGTAATTGGTGTGCTCGGAGTTATCCAAGATGTCACCACTCGCACCAAGATGGGTATCCCTGCTGCAGGGCTGCAGATCTTCCAACTAGGAAATACCGCAGATAATTTCAGCGGATCTGAGTGGGCTCACCTCTATGGACAGATGGGCGATCACGCCCCAACCCCAGATATTGCCGCCGAAGTTCGTCTGATCAACCTTCTACTTGAGGCACAACCACTCTTTGAGTCAGCACATGACCTTAGCGACGGTGGTTTGGCAGCCGCGCTCACAGAAGCCACCCTTCGAAATGGGGTGGGAGCCACAATCTCACTGCCTGGCGAGTACATCCCAGGTGGCGTGGCCGCCGCTCTCTTCAGTGAAACCCCTGGACGAGTCCTCATCACGGTCGACCCCAAGAACCACGAGGCGCTTGCCACTCTCGCCACCAAATACGAAGTACCGATGCATGAGCTCGGAATTACCGGAGGGGATAGCCTGGTCATCAATGAGGCGGTCATTCCTCTCACCGAACTTCGCACCGCACATACCGAAACACTTCCTCGGCTCTTCGGATAAGGAGCACCAATGGCCCGCGACCCTTTAGTGCTGGTGCAGGTCAAGGCGCTCTTGGAGCAGATCAGCCAGATCGCACCGGGTCACGCCGTAGAACTTCGAATCCCTCCATATGCCGCAATTCAATGCTGCGAAGGTCCAAAGCACACTCGAGGTACTCCGCCTAACGTAGTTGAGATGGGAGCAGATGAATTGATTGGTCTCTTAGATGGTTCACTCGAATGGTCTGATGGAATTCGAGATGGTCGTATTACAGCCAGCGGGGAACGCTCCGATCTCTCTCAGTTGTTTCAGCAGGCTGCCGCGACAATTAGGATTGCAGAGTGACAAAGCGCCCAGATGGAAAACTCACCTTCGAGACTTTCCCTGGTGAAAAAGGTCCTCAAGATGAGTGTGGCGTATTTGGTGTCTGGGCCCCTGATGAAGAAGTCGCAAAACTAACTTTTTATGGACTCTATGCGTTGCAACATCGCGGTCAAGAATCAGCGGGTATTGCAACATCTGATGGCAAGCGAATTGTTGTCTATAAAGATATGGGTCTGGTCTCGCAGGTATTTACTGAAAATGATTTAGCAACGCTCACTGGAAATTTAGCGATCGGACATTGTCGTTACTCAACAACAGGTTCATCGACCTGGGCTAATGCGCAACCAACATTGCGATCAACTGATCACGGAACTCTTGCGCTCGCTCACAACGGAAATTTGACCAATACGGGAGATCTGGCAGAGACACTTGCAAAGATCGCTCCTAAGAGCGATAACAGCATGAACGCCACAACTGATACTGAAATTATGACTGCGCTTATCGCAGCGCAAAAGGGAAAGAACTTTGAGAGTTCTGCTCTCGAAGTATTACCTTTGCTGAAAGGTGCAT
>CAIMBV010000171.1 GCA_903839355.1 uncultured Actinomycetes bacterium | reverse complement strand
GGTGCCACCGTATTCATCGATGACGATAGCCATGTGAATTTGATCCTTTTGCATCTCTTTAAGAAGATCTGCAGCGGTCTTATTCTCTGGAACAAATGATGCGGGGCGTAAGTGCTCTGCGACCGTTTCGCTCTGTTCGGATTCATGATGTTCATGAACGCGCCGTGCTAAATCTTTAACGTATGCAATTCCAATGACTTCATCGAGGTTCTCATCGATAACAGGAATACGAGTGAAACCTGAACGAAGCGCGAGAGATAACCCCTGACGCAAAGTTCTATTTCCCTCGATCCAGACGATATCTGTACGTGGCACCATTAATTCGCGCACCAGAGTCTCGCCCAGATCTAACACCGATTGAATCATCTCGCGTTGCGAGTCGGCAATAATGGAGCGCTCTCCTGCCTGGTCAACAAGTTTGCGCAGATCACTCTCATCGTTAAATATCGTGGGAAGCGTAATCCCATAACTTTTAAGTTTGCGAAGTACCTTGGTCAGCACTAGCGCACCTGCCACTGCGCGAGGATCGAGTCTTGCAATCCAAACATGATCAACTCTTCTTCCGGCTCCGCATGGTCATAACCCAGACAATGCAAGATTCCGTGAATCGTTAAGAGGTGAAGTTCGGCAGCCAAACCCTTCTTGGCTTGCGCCTCAGCGAACTGCGGGCAGAGCACGATATCTCCGACTATTCCTGGCTCGGGCGAATGAGGTTCTACCTCATCCATGGGAAAAGAGAGAACATCGGTTGGTCCTTCAAGTCCCATCCACTCTTCGTGCAATACACTCATGCGCGGTTCATCAACGATAGAGATCGCAAGATCACAATCTTCATGGAGACCCATGCGACGCATCGCAAACTCTGCGAGGCTCACAATGTCAGCCTCGTTTATCTCGACACCCGACTCGTTTGAAAGTTCTATATTCATGGCGCACGCCAAAGGCGGTTAGCGATCACCGCTTCCAGATGTTCGAAGCGGCCTAAAGTTAGCTGGCTTTGCTGCATCGAAGCGGCCGTATGCACTCACGATCTCACCGACCAAGCGGTTACGAACTACATCCTCTGCGGTCAGATGCATGAAACAGATGTCATCGACCCCGTCCAAGATCTCGCCTACAACTTTGAGACCAGAAGGAGTTCCGTTGGGAAGATCGACCTGAGTTACATCGCCAGTAATAACCATCTTTGAGCCGAAACCCAGGCGGGTGAGGAACATCTTCATCTGCTCTGCCGATGTGTTCTGGGCTTCATCCAAGATTACAAAGGCATCATTTAATGTACGACCGCGCATATAGGCAAGCGGTGCGATCTCGATGATTCCAGATGCCATAAGGCGTGGAATTGATTCTTGATCGATCATGTCATGGAGCGCATCAAAGAGCGGACGCAGGTAGGGATCGATCTTCTCTTGTAATGTGCCAGGCAGGAAACCAAGGCGCTCGCCGGCTTCAACTGCTGGGCGAGTCAAGATAATGCGATTAACCTCCTTAGCTTGCAGAGCTTGTATCGCTTTGGCCATCGCTAAATATGTTTTACCTGTACCGGCTGGTCCTACTCCGAATGTGATCGTGTTCTGATCGATCGCTTCCACATAACGCTTCTGGTTAGCTGTCTTGGGTCGGATCGTCTTGCCACGATTGCTCAAAATGTTGAGCGATAAAACCTCTGCAGGGTGATCAACTGGAACATGTTTAACCATTCCAATCGCATGGTGAATGGCATCCAAACTCAAAGTTTGCCCGGCACGAATTAGTACCAGCAACTCCTTGACCAAGACCTCAAATTGTGAAGTCTCTTGGATATCGCCCTTAACAAAGATCTCATTACCGCGGAAGGTAATCAATAAGCCTGGAAATGTAGATTCAAAGATGCGTAGATAGGAATCTTGGGGTCCAGTAAGCGCGACCATAGGAATGGCGGCCGGAACGGTAATCAAAGGTCTATCCATTAATTCCAAATCCTACGGTTAACCGGGCGGCCAAGCGAATGGACGCCCACCTAAAAGATGAAGATGTGCGTGAAAGACGCTCTGACCAGCACTCGCTCCCGTGTTAAATGTGATGCGATAACCATCTAAACCGAAATCAGAGGCGATCCTGCGAGCCGCTCCAAAGAGCTCTGACATGGTGACCGAGTCGGCAGCAGCTAACTCCGCTGCATTTTCATAGTGAGCCCGCGGAATCACCAGAACGTGAGTAGGCGCTTGAGGATCTAAATCCTTGAAGGCCACCACGTTGGCGCTCTCATACAAAAAATCGCTCGGAATTTCACCGGCAGCGATTTTGCAGAAGATGCACATACCGAAAAGCCTATTACTACCAGAGTCCGGTAAGGGCGGAAATCGCAGCTACCGCTGCAAAACCTGCATGTGCCGCACG
>CAIMBV010000170.1 GCA_903839355.1 uncultured Actinomycetes bacterium | reverse complement strand
TTGAAAAGACTCGTGCGCAAAATCGCGCTGCCTTAATCGGCTACTTGCCAGCGGGTTTTCCTTCGCAGCAAGGATGTATTGATGCTCTGAAGGCGATGGTTAAAGGCGGTGTAGATGCCATCGAGATCGGGTATCCATATAGCGATCCAGTGATGGATGGCCCAGTCATTCAGGCGGCGGCAGATACCTCGTTGCGAAATGGCACCGGTGCGGCGGAGGTGATGGCGACTCTGGCTGAGATATCCAAGCTCGCTCCTAGCGTTGTCATGACCTACTGGAATCCCATTGAAAAATATGGGGTAGACAATTTTCTTGCCGACCTCAAGGACAATGGGGGTTCTGGTGTGATAACTCCTGACCTCACCATTGAGGAGTCGGAAGAGTGGATCGCTGCCTCAACTCGTCACGAGACAAATCGAATCTATGTCGTCGCGCCGAGCACCTCGGATCTGCGCCTAAATCGCGTTACCCAAGCTGCATCTGGATTTGTATATGCAGCCTCCTTGATGGGGGTTACAGGTACGCGCACTTCCATTTCAAGTGGAGCACGCACATTGGTCGAGCGGTTGCGTGGTGTCACAAAACTCCCGATCGCAGTCGGTCTTGGGGTCTCCACGCCTGAACAGGCTCATGAAGTGGCTCAATATGCCGATGGCGTCATTGTTGGCTCAGCCTTTATTCGCTTGCTCCAGGAGAGCAGCACTCCCGAAGAGGGTCTTCGCAAAGTCCGAGAATTGGCTGCGGATTTGTCTAAAGGCTGCGCGAGGGCATGATCCACGCTTAAAAGTTAATGACTTTGGAATAGAGTTACGCCCACTATTCGGCAAGCAGGGGAGAAGCAAGTGATGGCAAGCAAGAAAGTAGATAAGCGACAACCTCAAAAGAAGCAGGGCGACAAATTCACCCTCTACCTCGTTATCGGAATGATCACGCTTGTAGTACTTGCTGGCGTTGGTGCAGTAGTTGCCAAGAATCACGCTTCCTCAAATGCTCCGCTACCTTCTTCTGTATCGAAAGCCAATGGCTATGGAATCACCTTCAATCCAACTGCCAAAGTCAGAGTAGATATGTATGAAGACTTCCGTTGCCCTAACTGCCGCAATTTCGAAGCAGTCAATAACTCTTACGTAAATTCCTTAGTGCGTACTGGCAAAATTGAAGCGGTTTACCACCCAATGCACTTCATCGCTCCCGATTCACAATTAACTGCAGCTGCAGCCGCCTGTGCCGCCGATCAAGGAAAGTTCCTCGAGATGCATACGGCGCTCTATGTCAACCAACCAACAACCGCCCAGGCCGCGGAAAATTCTGCGTATTGGACCAATGCCCAATTGATTCTTCTAGGTCACTCAATTGGTATCACCTCAAAAACTTTTGACACCTGCATCAACAGTGGCAAGTACATGAACTGGGCTAACAACATCAATGATGATGCAGCATCTAAGAACATTAATGCGACGCCTACAGTAATTGTTAACGGCAAGACACTTCCACTTGCTACTGACTATGACAACAAGGCATTTACTAAAGTTTTGACTGCGCTCGGCGTTAAGTAGTTCCTTCCTTGTTGGATCGGTTTATCCCAACTCCATCGAGTAATTCGATTGAGTTGGGTCCGATTACCCTGCATTTCTACGCGCTTTGCATTCTCCTTGGCGTTATCGTTGCACTGCAGGTGGGCGCTGTGCGCTGGAAGAGAGCCGGAGGAGTTGTAACCGAACTCTACGATCTAGCAATTTATGTGATTCCGGCAGGGATAATTGGTGGTCGCCTCTACCACGTTTTCACAACACCGGAGTTGTACTTCGGTGCGCATGGTCACTTCACCGATGCCTTTAAAATATGGGAAGGCGGAATGGGAATTTGGGGTGCAGTCGCTCTAGGAACCTTTGTCGCTTATCTCTACTTTAAGCGCGCCACGAGAAGCATCTCATTCTTGCAAGCAATAGATGCGTTGGCACCTGGCATTTTGATCGCACAAGCGATTGGGCGTTGGGGAAATTGGTTTAATGGAGAGCTTTTTGGAAGGCCCACAACATTGCCGTGGGGGCTAAAAATTCCTTTAATCAACCGACCCACCGGTTATGCAGGATATGCCACCTTTCATCC
>CAIMBV010000169.1 GCA_903839355.1 uncultured Actinomycetes bacterium | reverse complement strand
TAAAACATATTTAGCCGAGCCAGAGCGGATCATGTCGTTGGCAAGTCCAACCCCATAAGAAAACCCGGCACAGGCAGCGCTGATATCAAAAGCCGCTGCGTTCTTAATCTCTAGGCGCAGCGCAACTTCAGTAGAAGCACTTGGAGTTTGGTAAGGATATGTAATCGTTGCAAAGATAATGGTGTCGATCTCTTGTGCGGCAATTCCTGCGCGATCGATGGCAATCTTCGAGGCTTTGACAGCCATATCGGTCACTGATTCATTGGCAGCAGCCCAGTGACGCGTCTGAATTCCAGTGCGTTGCTGAATCCACTCATCTGATGAGTCGATGCGTTCTACGAGTTCAGAGTTCGGAACGACGCGAGGTGGACGATAAGCACCGATTGAAAGGATGCGAGCGTTCTGAGTTGGGGTGGTGAACTTAATCGTCACTACTTACCCCAATGGTTTCGCGCAAAGTCGCGAGCGCCGGCAATATCTTCTGGTGACTTAATCGCAAAGAGTTCGATTCCTGGTTGTGCGCGTTTGATCAATCCTGTGAGTGTTCCGCCGGGAGCAACCTCAATGACACCGGTGACGCCTTGTGCCGCGAGAGTCTCCATGCACAAATCCCATCGAACGGGGCCAGAAACCTGACCAACGATGCGAGCCATGAACTCATCACCGCCCGTAATGATGGCACCATCTCTATTAGAAATCACTGGTGCGACTGGATCAACCACTGTGATCTCTCGCGCAGCATCAGCTAATGCCGTGACGGCAGGTTGCATAACGCTGGTGTGGAAAGCTCCGGAAACTTGGAGTGGGCGGACACGCGAGCCAGCGGGAGGATTTTCAGCCAAGAGCGCTAAAGCATCTAAGGGACCGGCAGCAACGATTTGGCCGCCGCCATTTTCGTTCGCTGGGGTTAAACCAAGTGCCAGAAGCGCGGCCACGACGACTTCACGCTCACCGCCTAGAACAGCCGACATTCCAGTATTGCTGCCATTAGCAGCTGTAGACATGGCGCGACCACGGACATTGACTAAGGTGAGTGCGGCGTCTCCATCAAAACTCTGTGCCAAACTCGCGGCGGTGATCTCACCGACTGAGTGGCCTGCGAAAAAATCAAAAGTTATGTCTTGCCCAGCAAATGCCTGCATGGAAGAGATCAAGCCTGCGGCAACGAGCAGAGGTTGAGCGTGCGAGGTTTCGCGGATCTCATCGGCATCTGCCGTTGTACCCAGCGCAACGAGGTCGAGGTCAATCAGGCGCGACCAATTTTCAACCAAGGCGCGAGAGGTCGCATCTTCCAACCATGGAGCCAAGAATCCCGGAGTCTGGGCGCCCTGACCGGGAGCTAGGAGAGCGAGCATTTTAAAAGTTTATGCGCGCCAATCGGTTACTGCCGAGTACCCCTTCACTATTAACTCAATAATTACCCGAAATGCCTCAATTGTCATCAAAATGATGGCGACTGGTAGGAGATCCACGGAGCGCTTCAAAAACCATGGCGTTCCCTTGCAAATCAGCCACCAAATCTTGGCGGCGCGAGAATGTAAGTCGGCGGCCTCAGGTTCGGGCAGATCCACCTTCCAGCCACGATCTTGAAGTGCGCTCGCCATCTCGCGGGCCAGCAACTTATGTCCCCGAGGTCCTGGGTGCATGCGATCGATATGCCAGTTAGCAATGTCGTGCACGTTTGGGATCTTGCGCGTGTGAATCAGAATCAGATCTAGCTCGCGAGCCACTTGGTAATAGACGTTGTTGACTGCATTAACTCGGCGACGAATCACGCGCTTAAGTAATCGAGGGACTCTCAAGATCTCACCGGGGTCATGTAACTCGACCATGATGATTTCAGAGCCCTTAGAGATGAGTTCGCGGCAGGTATCCGAGATGTTTTGATAGAGCGCCTGCGGATCAAAACCATTTCGCAACATGTCATTTCCGCCGACAATTACAGCGCAAATATCAGGTTGGTGTTCTAAAGCTTTGGGAAGTTGCACATTCTTAACTTCTGCAGATTTAGCACCCGGCCTTGAAAAATTGAGGTACTCGCATGAACCATGAAAAACCTGGCTCAGGTAGTAGCCCCAGCCACGTGGATTTCCCTCGAGGTCGGTGTCACCTGTGCCAAAAGCGGCAGAGTCACCTATAACAGTGAATCGAATCGGCAATGTTTGTTGGGGTGCAAGAAGGGTCATGATGCAATCATCAACTTTCTCTTGGTGATCACCAGCGGAGCTTTACTACCTATCCCTTCAATTCCGTGCAACATCATCATCAGGTGGATCGTCTTGTCCCAAGGCAGAGCCTCTGCCGAAGTTCGTGCAACGTTGCGGAGCCGTGGGCGAGACAAAAGTTTTTCAATTGCATCGGCAAATGCAACTCCGTTATCGGCAGCAACGGCGCCTGCGGGATATTTATTATCAAT
>CAIMBV010000168.1 GCA_903839355.1 uncultured Actinomycetes bacterium | reverse complement strand
TGGGGTGATCGACGGGGCTCGAACCCGCGACATCTCGGACCACAACCGAGTGCTCTACCAGCTGAGCTACGACCACCATGGAGTCGGAATTCTACTGTACTTAATTGGGTACAAATATTGTCTTGCGGTAGTACTCCAGCTCATCGATCGAGTCGCGAATATCACCCAAGGCGCGGTGGTTGCCGGTCTTCTTGGGGGCAGCGAAATAAACCTTCGGGTACCAGCGGCGAGCCAACTCCTTGATGGAGGAGACATCCACGGTGCGGTAGTGCAGGTAGCTGTTGACCTCAGGCAGGAAGCGGGAGATGAAGGTGCGGTCGACCGAGACCGAGTTGCCGGCCAAGGGGGATTTTCCAGCCCCGGGGGCATATTTATTGAGGTACTCCAAAATGGTGGATTGCGCCTGCTCGAGGGAGACCCCCTCTGGAATCTCAGTGATCAGGCCGGAGCTCGTGTGCATCTCGCGGACAAAGTCGTTCATGCCATCCAGCGCCTCTTGCGGGGCGTGGATCACCAGATCGACCCCTTCGCCGAGAATATTGAGCTGGGAATCAGTCACAAGGACCGCGATCTCGACCAGCACATCCTTCTCTAGATCTAAGCCGGTCATCTCGCAATCGACCCAGATCAGATTCGGCGCTTCATTACCCATGGCCCAACCTTAGGGCACGAGGTTAGGAGGGGTCGATTTCACTTTCCGTTCACCTTTTAGACATCTTGGCTCCATTATTTAAAACCCAAAAGGGTTAATCATTCCCTCGTGAGTTCAACTTTGACCCAGCCCCCCGCAACCATTCCTCCGAAGCGGGAGATCACGACCAAGCCGCGGCTCTCAGATCGCATCTTCCGAGGCGTCGTCACCTCAGGCGGCTTGTCATCCTTGGTGATCCTCGGATTGATTCTTATCTTCCTTTTATTTAATGGATACAACACTCTCAAGACGCAAGGTATCCATTTCTTAACCAGTAGCAACTGGCAAGCGGCTGTTAATGATGCGGGTCAAGTTGATCCTAAGAACTCGCACTTTGGAATAGCTGCGATGTTGATTGGCACCATGATCGTGGCCATCATTGCCGTGGTTGTGGGAGTACCGATCAGTGTTGGTTCCGCAATCTATTTAACTTTTTACGCCCCTGAGTTTGTAAAGAAAGTAATGGTCTCCGCCATTGATCTCATGGCTGCCTTTCCTTCAGTCCTGTTTGGTCTTTGGGGATTTTTCGTACTAGAGAGTTCGGGTGAGTATTGGGCCAAGTTGCTCAATAAGTATTTCTCATGGATTCCGTTCTTTAAGTTGCCAGCGCCTTATGTATCGCGCTCGCCATTTATTGCAGGGCTAGTACTTGCGATCATGATCATTCCGATCGTTACATCGATCTCACGCGAAATTTTCTCGCAGACACCGCTCGATCGAATTCAAGCCGCATACGCACTTGGTGGAACTCGCTTTGCGATGTTGCGCGCCGTTGCTTTTCCATATGCACGCTCTGGAATCGTCGGTGGAGTTATGTTGGGCTTGGGCCGTGCGATGGGCGAAACCGTAGCGGTTTACACAGTGCTCAATATTGTTTACCAAGTTAACTGGCACATCTTGTTTAGCGCCGGCGGAAACGTCGCTTCGATGATTCTGCTTAAGTTTGGTGAAGCATCTCCGTATGAGATTAAGGCTCTGATGGCCGCAGGTCTGGTGCTCTTTATTCTCACCTTGATCGTCAATTCGTTGGCTAACTTGATTGTCTCTCGCACCGGAAAGAGTGGTCGCTAATGTCCACTATCCAAAAGCCAACAACACCTGCGCCTCGCAAGCCCTGGGCGGCATCCCCTATTGATCGTGCCAAGACTGCTGCCATCATCGCGGGGGCTGCGCTCATCTCATTTGTATTGGTAGCGGTGACACCACTTAAGGGAAAGCTGGCTTACGCTGCTGTCTTCTTTGTTGCTTACCTAATTATTGATTTCGCGGTGAGTTTCGCCAAAGCTGGACGCCCCGCCGCTGTCGATAGTTTGTTCCGCGGCCTTGTAACCACGGCAATTGCAATCGCTATTACGCCAATCGTGAGCATCTTGGTAACGGTCTGGGTTCGGGGGCATCATGGACTGCACTGGACACTTTTCACAAAGGATATGCACTCCAACTCATTTACCGATCCAGTTTCACAAGGCGGATTGCTCCACGCAATCATCGGAACCTTCTTGCTCGTTATTTTTGCAATGATCATCAGCGTTCCTATCGGAATCCTCACCGCTCTCTATCTGACAGAAATTCGCGGACGTTTCACTCGTCCAATTGAATTCCTCGTACAAGCGATGTCTGGTGTTCCATCTATCGTCGCCGGTCTCTTTATCTACGCCGCGATCTTGATTCCTTTCACCAAGACTGTAAATGGAATTCAAGGATCACTCGCCCTTGCAATCTTGATGATCCCTACTGTGGCTCGTACTTCGCAAGAGGTACTCAAGCTGATTCCAAGTGATCTACGCGAAGCTGGTGTGGCTCTGGGTGGTACGCAATGGCGCTCAGTCGCTCTCGTGGTTGTTCCAGCTGCACGAAGTGGATTGATTACAGCGATGATCTTGGGTGTTGCTCGTGTAGCAGGTGAAACTGCTCCGATCCTCTTGCTTACAGGTGGAAGCGGTACTAAGAATTTCAACGTCTTTAGTGGCTCGCTGGGCTCGCTTCCGAACTATGTCTGGCAGGCATTCGCTGCTGGCACGCCTGAATCCATTACAAGAGCATGGGCTGGCATATTGGTTTTGTTAATAATTGTTGTCATACTTTTCACTGCCGCTCGTGTCCTCGGAAATCGAAAAGTGGGTAAGAAGTAATGACAATTGAGTCCGAAGACAATCAAGGAGACGAGATGGAAGTAAAGTCCTCAAAGGGTTCGCTATCAGATATTTCTGCGGCGCGAATTCAAAAGCAGCCAGGCAACAGCGCTCTTGGCGTTGGACTTGAAGCTCGCGGAGTACATGCTTGGTTCGGCGAGAAGCATGCTCTGGCAAATGTCTCGCTAGATTTCTGGCCAGGCACTGTTACAGCGCTCATTGGTCCATCTGGTTGCGGTAAGTCAACATTCCTTCGCACCCTTAACCGCATGCACGAATTTATTCCGACCGCTGCAATGGCTGGCGAAGTTCTTCTTAACGGTGAAGATATTTATGCACCCGGAGTTGATGTAACAAAGATTCGCCTCAAGGTGGGTATGGTCTTCCAGAAGCCAAATCCATTCCCATCAATGACAATCGCCGAGAACGTGCTAGCTGGTTTGAAGTTGGCCCAGCTCAAGGTCGAGAACAAAGATGATCTGCTTGAGGAGTGCCTTGAGCGCGCCGGTCTCTGGTCTGAGGTTAAAGATCGCCTCAACACACACGGTGGAGCGCTCTCAGGGGGACAACAACAACGTCTCTGTATCGCTCGCGCCCTGGC
>CAIMBV010000167.1 GCA_903839355.1 uncultured Actinomycetes bacterium | reverse complement strand
TAACTTCAAAGAAAATAAATTAGTAGATCGCGGCAGATCGATCAGAGTTTATAGTTTTAAAAATGCAATATTAGAAAATAAGTCACTAACTAGATGCGGACGAGCTCGCAGCCGATGCCAAAATCAATTTCAGCAATTAAGTCCACCCCTATAGCCCCTATGATGACCGCAAAATATAGCAAATAACAGTCCCTAATAGAGGAGAAGGCATGAGCAATTGTTAGGCATATTATAGTACCAAACTCGCCAGACTGAGCGGGTAAGTCCTCTTTGATAAATAGGAGGCCTCAATTCCTACTCAGACCCAATTATTGATAAAATCATACTCCGTGACAACCATGCCTGCCGACCAGCAGACTGCCGAAAAGACCATGTCGCCCACTTACTCCTCCGGCCCCGAAATCGTGGCCAATGACCTCAGAAAAATTTGCCTTGACTAACCCGGGGGGGAGGAATCCACTGGATTAACGGATGCCGCGTTATCGAGAAGCACAGAGACCCCCTCGGATTTGGAAGGCCGGAATCTTTATTCGAATAATTCTTCTGCCGCTAGCTCCTCACTCTAAGTGATAGAAGTCGAGAAATAAGAAGGACAAGAATTTAACATCGACGAAGATGATTCCTACTACGAGGAAGAGCCGCTCATGGTCGAGCCCCTCAAGGCCATTCAGGAGCGGGAGGCCCTGCGGCTTTAGGCGGTCCAGGCGTTTATGAGGAGACATGCTCCAGTCTTCAAAAAAAATCTCTTGCTCCACTCGTTAAATATCAAGCTTAGTCGGGAAGGGGCTTTAATTGAACTTCAGCAAGCGGCCGCCTCTGTAACACCCGCAGATATCGCCTTCGAAAAGGAAATGAAGGCTCTCCTCTATGAGCACTCCAGTAAGGAGGACTGGTCCGGGGATGCAGGGGAGCTCCTTTCGGGCTTTCCGGAGGCCTCCCTTCTCACTATGTTCGGGTCTTCCCTCTTAGGAGAGTACTTCTCAGAAAACATTCAGCTTCTCTACGTGCTTGAAAGCATGAAATCCACGCTAATTAAAGAGTGGAACCAATCAGAAGAGGTTTAACCTTGCTAATTAAAACACCACGACAGTTCCCACCCCCATGACCAGCTGTCAAAGGAAGACCGCTTCAACAGCTTCCAGCACCCGAGCCTTTGCTTGCACAAGGCCAAGCGCTTGGTACCGATTCGGGTCCTTGAGAGCCAAGCGAATATATTAGCGGCTCGGTAGCAGCAAGAGTTACGAGGACTTAACCAAGGATTCGGAAGCAATTCCCATGATTCAAATTATATCCCCGAAGCACTGAAACTAATCAAGGAGCAAAAGGGACTACTGAAGGCGATTCAGATTTAGTAGAACATGGAAGATGGACTCTCTGGCAGCCAGGTCACTCACCATCCAACTTTCCCAAAGAAGAGGGGAAGAAAATCAAATCAGGAGAAGGCAATGCTCCTCTTAGAATCTTAATCAATCGCAAATAAAATTATTGCCGCAGAGCTACTCTCTCGAATTCCCAAGAGCAAACAGCCAGCGAAGGGAGCTTGCAAGTACTTTTCGCTCGACAATCTGTGCTCTGCAGGCGGGAAAAAGCGTGACGAGAAAAAGGAGACTCTGCTCGTCTGTGCGTACTGCAGTGGTGCCTATCATTTGTCCTGCATCATCTCGAACCCTAAGTGGAATAAAGACCTGCCGAGTGACTTCTAGACAAAGGAGTCTCTTTCCCATTCTGGGTCAATGGACATTCCTGAACACAGCTCAACCTTCAAGGCCAGAGAATACCCTGCCACCTTGGCATCCAGTGAGGATAGTCAGTCGTCTGACTCAGCCGATATGCTCAGATCCTTCCAGCGACTTAAGAAGGACATGCTCACCAAGTAAACGGATTCCGGTCACCCTACTGACTCTAAAGAGGACCTTTCTTCCATTGAGAGGCAGCCTTGGCAAGAGGCTAGATTCCTTGACAAGACTTACATCGCTGCGTTCCTTGACAAAATTGGTTACCGTGAGCCCCACCGCACACAACAGCAGAAGTGGGCCTGCAAAAATTGTCTCTTCGCTCAGGTCAGAGACCAGCTCTCATAGGGAGACATGAGGTTCCAGCAGGAGGTTGCATAGAGCGAGTTCATCATCGTTAACCGGTCCGAGTGAGACCACATAGTAATAGACTTTAAGATTTAGAAAAAGCTACAAACATGCTCGCATCTCCTATATAATGAACATTCTATCTCAATTCTTGTTTGTTTATACAAACTTCTTCTTTTCTTATTCACTCTTCAATCGC
>CAIMBV010000166.1 GCA_903839355.1 uncultured Actinomycetes bacterium | reverse complement strand
TGAGTGAGCATCAATTGGTCGCCTAAGCAAAGTCAGAGGAACGTCAGGCGCTGTTCACCTAGGTTGGTTACGCTTAACAAGATACTGGTCGGTCATTCACACGACACCACAAACCAGTCTTTTTTATGTTAGCAACCAGCAAGCGTTAATCAATAGGAGAAGCGATGAGCAGCGAAAGCAAGTGCCCATACACAGGTAGCAAATTAGCCAGCGAAGGAACTTTCAACCAAGACTGGTGGCCAAACCAGTTGAACTTGAAGGTACTTCAACAAAACTCACCGCAGGCAGATCCAATGGGTGTCGACTTTGATTATGCGGCGGAGTTCGCGAAATTAGATTTAGAGGCGCTACAAGCAGATCTACGAGCACTAATGACAGACTCGCAAGAGTGGTGGCCGGCAGATTACGGACACTACGGACCTTTCTTTATTCGCATGGCATGGCATAGCGCCGGCACATATCGCACCTTTGATGGTCGCGGTGGTGGTGGAGCCGGAATGCAGCGATTCGCACCTCTCAATAGCTGGCCCGACAATGTCAACCTTGATAAGGCGCGCAGACTTCTCTGGCCCATCAAGCAGAAATATGGCAAACAAATCTCGTGGGCAGATCTACTTATTCTGACTGGAAATGTCGCCCTTGAATCGATGGGTTTTAAGACTTTTGGTTTTGGTGGAGGGCGCGCAGATGTCTGGGAGCCAGACGAGACCTACTGGGGTAAAGAAGCTGAGTGGTTAGCAGACAATCGTTACAGCGGCGATCGTGATTTAGAAAATCCGTTGGCAGCAGTTCAAATGGGTTTGATCTACGTCAATCCAGAAGGCCCTAATGGAAATCCTGACCCATTACTCTCTGCCCGCGATATTCGCGAGACCTTTGCTCGCATGGCTATGAACGATGAAGAGACCGTCGCCTTGATTGCCGGCGGACATACATTTGGAAAGACGCATGGCGCTGCAGACCCAAGCAAATATGTTGGAGTAGAGCCAGAAGGCGCTCCAATTGAGCAGATGGGTCTCGGTTGGAAAAATACATTTGGCACCGGCAACGCCGGTGACACTATTTCCAGCGGCCTAGAGGGATCATGGACTCCAACTCCCATCACGTGGGATAACTCGTACTTTGAAGTTCTCTTCGGTCACGAATGGGTACAGACCAAGAGCCCAGCAGGAGCAACGCAGTGGATTCCCGCAGATAATGTGGGGGCTGATGCAGTTCCGGATGCTCATGACGCAACTAAGAAGCACCCTCCCGTCATGCTCACCAGCGATTTAGCCCTGCGCTTTGACCTTGCATATGAAACTATCTCACGTCGCTTCTTTGAAAATCCTGACCAATTGGCCGATGCCTTCGCGCGCGCTTGGTTTAAATTAACCCATCGCGATATGGGACCAATCGCGCGTTATCTAGGTCCTCTTGTTCCGAACGAGCAATTGATTTGGCAAGATCCGGTCCCTGCAATTGATCATGAACTCATCAACAACGATGAGATTGCAATTCTCAAATCTAAGATTTTGGGATCAGGCCTAACAATTTCACAATTAGTGAAGACCGCATGGGCCTCAGCATCAACATTCCGAGGCACCGATAAGCGTGGCGGAGCAAATGGCGCTCGCATTCGTTTAGAACCACAGCGCAATTGGGAAGCGAATGATCCAGAGGAGCTCTCGCACATTCTTGAAGCGCTAGAAACAATTCAATCGGAATTTAACTCTGCATCCAGCAATAAGAAGGTCTCACTTGCTGACCTGATCGTTCTCGCTGGATCCGTTGCTGTTGAAGAAGCTGCAAAGGCTGCTGGTGTAAACGTGCGCGTTCCATTCACTCCTGGTCGAACCGATGCAACACAAGAGCAGACCGATGTCGCATCATTTGCAGTGCTTGAGCCGAGCGCCGATGGATTCCGCAATTTCATCAAGAGCGGCAGCCATCATCCAGCCGAATTCCATCTGGTAGATAAGGCGGCGCTACTCAATCTCACCGCACCTGAGATGACGGTACTCGTTGGTGGTTTGAGAGTATTGGGAGCAAATTCTCAGAACTCAAAGCACGGTCTCTTTACAAAGACTCCTGGTGTTTTGACCAACGACTTCTTTATCAATGTTCTTGATATCGGAACTGGTTGGAATCCACAGACTGCAGCGGCTGAGACTTTCGATGGTCGAGATACCAAGACCGGTGAAATAAAGTGGAGCGCAACCCGAGCCGATCTCA
>CAIMBV010000165.1 GCA_903839355.1 uncultured Actinomycetes bacterium | reverse complement strand
CTTATGAAAATGAGTTTGGCCCAGTAGCGCAGTTGGTTAGCGCGCCGCCCTGTCACGGCGGAGGTCGCGGGTTCAAGTCCCGTCTGGGTCGCTAAATACCTTTATCGCACGCATAAAAAGCGTGAGAAATATTGGCTCGGTAGCTCAGTTGGTACGAGCGCGCGACTGAAAATCGTGAGGTCGACAGTTCGATCCTGTCCCGAGCCACGCTTAATTAATTACTAGATTAATTACTAGAAATTCCGCCCGGGATAGATTTCAAAAGGGCAGTTACCTCAGACTCTTTGTAACGACGATGTCCGCCGAGCGTTCTAATACTGGTTAATTTTCCTGCCTTGGCCCAACGTGTAACGGTCTTGGGATCTACTCTAAATAATGCGGCGACTTCCGATGGCGTTAGCAGTGTCTCTTGTTCGCTCATCGTCGCCCCCGTTGGTGATTTGGCGAAATGTCCATTTCGCACCGATATGGGTGCAGTATTCCTGTTATCAGACCGTTATGACAAGGGGTTGCGGAAAAATTTTTCTGGGGTTATGTGGCCTGTTCCAGCGCAGCGACTTTGCGCCACCTGGAGATTAATCGCTCATATCCGAGGCCGGCCTTTGCACCGTCACCGGTCGAAAGTCCACCGAGTGAGAGTTGAATATCTTCCACGGAAGAATCTGCTTCGAGTCCTTCAAATCCATCTTCTTTGAGGGTCTGCTCCAAATAACTAGCGAGACCGCCATAATCGAGCTCCACAAGTGACTCCGGGTGGAACATATTGAGCCACTCCAGAAGATCTGCAATCTCTTGTTCAATGGGGCCATTTCCAAATGCACCTACAACGCTCTGATGAGTGAACATGCAACGCTTCTTAGCATTAGAGATAGAGGTGCGTAAGACAGTAAATGCGCCATCATCATTGTGGCCGCGCAATCTTTCGTCTGGTTCAAAGAGCGAGAACCACCGAGGCGGAATCACCCATGTCTCGGTCAATATGTGTGGGACTTTATCTTCAACGCTCTCTGAATTAACCAGGATTGCTTCTTCGACATTTGATGGCACGAAGTAGCGCGCGACATTTACCGGCATCGACTCTTTGAATGTTGCAAGGGCCGCCCATGATCGAGCGGCAGTGCTCCATGGAGCTACATATCGCTTACCTTCAAACTCCAGAATGTGTGCACCATCTGCGGTAAGGGCGGGTGGCTCTGCAGAGATTAATCTTCGAAGTGCACGAATCTGCTCGTCATAACCGGTCGAGGAGGTAATCGGGATCGCCTCCCATCGCAACTGATCTGCTGGCTCAAAGGCACTTATTGGCTCGTACACCCGCAGGGATGCAACATAGGGCGTCGGACGCATGAAATGAATTATTGCGCGAATGAATTAATTACGCGCGCTTGGCGTAATTGTCATCTGCATAAGGATCTTCATCACTGTCATCGGTAACTGTTGTGCTTACTGGCACCTCACCGTGAAGTTCCTTTGCAAGACGCTCTAGATCCATATCTGGACCAGAATATTTAAGATCGCGTGCAACTCTGGTTGCTTTAGCTTTCTGTCGGCCACGCCCCATAGCGAGACCTCCTTCTTCTATATATCTATTCTTAAGTGTGTAATTTCGTCAGGTGCGAAGGTTATCGCGCTTGGTAGTTACCTACCAATGCGGCGCCACTTTCGGCGGTTCTACGCTCAATTTTCCCACAGAGCCAGGCCTTCATGCCGCGGGCTGCCAGGCTCCGCAGGGCCAGATCGGCGGCGAGCGAGTCCACGATGGCGACCATCCCAATCCCACAGTTCCAGGTCTTCTCTAGATCAGGTTGGGCGACGCCCCCGATGTGGGCCAAATAGACCATCTCGGCGGGAAGAGCCCAGGTGCTGCGATCAAAGGTAGCGCTGAGATGGTCAGGGATAACTCGGGCGGTATTGGAGGCCAAGCCGCCCCCGGTGATGTGGGCATATCCATGAAGCTGCTCTTTTAAACCGCGGTGCAGCGCCAGGCAGTCCAAGGCGTATATCTCGGTCGGAGTTAGGAGCACCTCTCCAAGAGTCTTACCAAATTCTTCATGGTGCTGAGCAAGATTGAGGTTCTGATTCTTAATGATGTGGCGCACCAAGGAGTAACCATTGGCATGTAAACCTGAAGCTGGCATCGCAATAATTGCATCGCCCTCTTTAATGAGATGTTCGCCTAACAAATTTTCGTGATCGACGGCGCCTGTTGCAGCTCCTGCAATATCAAATTCATCTTCGCCTAAAAGTCCAGGATGTTCCGCGGTCTCTCCACCGACAAGTGCGGTACCTGCTTTTTGGCAACCGATGGCTATGCCTTTAACAATCTCTGCAATGCGCTCTGGGAAAACTTTTCCGACGGCGATGTAATCAGTCATAAAGAGTGGTTCAGCTCCACACACAACTAAATCATCTACCACCATTGCTACGAGATCTTCGCCGATAGTGTCGTACTTGCCGAGCAGGCGAGCGATCTCGGTCTTTGTACCAACTCCATCGGTGGAAGTTGCAAGCAGCGGGCGATTAAATTTTTTTAGAGCGGAGATATCAAAGAGGCCTGCAAAGCCACCGATATCACCAATAACTTCCTTACGTCTTGCCTTAGCAAGATGCGCCTTCATTAATTGAACTGCCGCATCTCCCGCTTCAATATCTACGCCCGCCTCTTCATACGAACTCATTCGTATCGATTCACAATCTCAAGAAGATTTTTGCCGGCCGAAAGATCCGTTGGAATATCAATTGGATATTCACCAGTGAAACACGCGGTACAAAGTTTTGATTCAGCAATTGTTGTTGCTTCGACTAAACCCTCCATCGATACATAACCCAAAGAATCTGCACCAATGGAACGACGAATCTCTTCTACCTCAAGGCCCGCGGCAATGAGTTCGGCACGCGAAGCAAAATCAATACCGTAATAACACGGCCACTTAACTGGAGGTGAAGAGATACGTACGTGGATTTCTAGCGCACCTGCCTCACGCAACATTCGAATCAGTGCACGTTGAGTATTGCCGCGAACAATGGAGTCATCAACGACAACGATGCGCTTTCCTTCGATGACATCACGCAACGGGTTGAGCTTTAAACGTATGCCCAGTTGGCGAATTGTCTGGCTCGGTTGAATAAAGGTACGACCGACGTACGAGTTCTTTACCAGCCCAGCGCCATATGGAATACCTGATTCACGGGCATAGCCAACGGCGGCTGGAGTACCGGATTCGGGAACCGGGATTACGAGATCAGCGGCGACAGGATGTTCTTTAGCGAGTTGAGCACCTAGAGCAACGCGAGTGGTGTGTACGTTGCGACCCGCGATCGAGGTATCAGGGCGAGCCAAGTAGACGTATTCAAAGATGCACCCTTTGGGCTCTGGAGTCGCCCAGTGCGTGGAGCGCAGACCATTCTCATCGATAGCGATGAATTCTCCGCACTCAACTTCACGAACAAAAGATGCGCCGACGATATCTAGCGCGGCGGATTCAGATGCAACGACCCAACCATGATCCAGCTTGCCTATGACAAGCGGCCTTACACCGTTGCGATCGCGCGCGGCATACAAGGTGTGCTCATCCATAAAGACCAACGAGAATGCACCTTTCAGCAAAGGTAATACTTCGAGAGCAGAACTCTCAAAGTTCTTTCCCTTTTGCGCTGCGATAAGCGCAGTCATAATTTCAGTATCAGTTGTGGCGTTCATGCTGTTATCGCTCTTAGGAGCGATCTTCGCCAAAGTCTCGGCCAAGTCACCAGTGTTGGTTAAGTTGCCATTGTGTGCGAGCGCAAGAGTTCCGTGATCAGTTGATCGCAATGTTGGTTGCGCATTAGCCCAGGTCGATGAACCTGTTGTTGAGTAACGACAATGTCCGATCGCTAAATTTCCAGTGAGCGTTGCT
>CAIMBV010000164.1 GCA_903839355.1 uncultured Actinomycetes bacterium | reverse complement strand
TCCTGCGCCGACAGAGCTCGCCACCACAACTTCTACTGTAGGAACCCAGATGGTCTGGTCTTTGTAAGCGAGTGCGCATCCCAGTGCTCCGGCGTGGACGATTGCGACCTTCGCACCCATTTCGCTTATTGCTTGGGCGGCGCATTCCGCGCGCTCACGCCCATTGGTGTTTTCACCGGAAAATGAACTCTCTGACCCCCCGCTAATCAACGCTTCAGCCTCATCTAGATTGGGGGAGACCATATCTGCACCGTGACGAATCGCCCACGCAAGAAAGTGCGGAGCAGTGTCGAAGAAGATCAAACTTTTTTTCTTATGAACAACTTTGATGAGCTGTGCAATATTGTCTTCAGTTACACCATGAGGGAAACTTCCCATACTTGCCACAATTTCATGAGGTTCAACTTCTTGTTGTAGTTCAGCTAAAAAAGCGTCCCACTCAGATTGAGCAATGGTTGGTCCCTCTTCATTGACAATCGTGATAGTAGGTGAGTTAACCTCTTGATACATTGTGGCAACTCTTATATTTCCGTGATAGCTCGAGGTTCGAAATTCGATTCCTTCCTCGGTGAGGAATCGACAGAACTGATCCCCATCTAAATCACCTATAAGAACGAGCAACGGGGATCTGCGCTTTAGCGAATGCCCAACTCTCGCCGCATCTATTCCTTTTCCACCGGCACGAACTTCTGCCGACGGTGCTCGCATGACGGCGCCACGTTCAAAGTGAGGCATTTGTAAGGTTCGCGAAAAACACGGATTTGGATTGCAGATCAACATAAATCCAATGTATACCCACTGCCTGAGAGGCGGTATGACTCAAGGAATAGCGGACAGAGTGTAAGCACTCAACTTGGATCTTCCACGAAAACCAAGCGCGGTGAATAATGCAATTGCACAACAAGTTGCGAGGTCTCTAAGGAGCTTAAAATGCGTGCACTACGGTTGATGAATTGGAAATCCGAACCCGAGTTAGTTGAAGTTCCAAAGCCAACTCCAGGTCCAGGAGAAGTCGTTATAAGAATCGGTGGAGCAGGTGCTTGTCACTCTGATCTACATCTGATGCATGATTTTGTTGCTGGGGCCTTGCCTTGGAATCCACCTTTTACATTGGGACATGAAAATGCCGGTTGGGTTGAGGCGACTGGTGCTGGCGTAACAAGCGTTCACGAAGGTCAGGCGGTCGCGGTCTACGGACCATGGGGCTGCGGAAAGTGTTCTCGATGCCAACTCGGAATTGAAACACTCTGCGAGAACCCCACCTCTGCGCCTATTCCTGGCGGCGGTGGAGGTCTAGGACTCGATGGTGGTGTCGCGGAATTTATGCTGATTCCATCGGAGCGGTTCTTGGTTCCCCTTCCAGAAGGACTCGATCCCTTTGTTGCAGCACCTCTCACAGATGCTGGACTTACCCCGTTTCACGCCGTTCGGCGCTCCTGGAGCAAGATGACTCCAGAGGCAACAGTCGTCGTCATCGGAGTAGGTGGACTGGGACATATGGCGGTCCAGATCGTGAAGGCAACCACCGCTGCGCGAGTCATTGCAGTAGATCCAAAGCCTGCGGCACTCGCACTGGCTACTGAGGTCGGAGCAGATGAAGTTCTAGAACCCGGAGAGAGGACCGCCGAGACGATACGCGAACTCACCCATGGCCATGGGGCAGATGTCGTCTTGGATTTTGTCGGATCCGAGTCGACTCTTAAATTAGCGCTGGCATCAGCTCGCACATTAGGTGATGTAACGCTTATCGGTATCGCTGGAGGAGCT
>CAIMBV010000163.1 GCA_903839355.1 uncultured Actinomycetes bacterium | reverse complement strand
TGGCCTTTAGAGAGATTGAGAGGCAGTACGAAATTGGCCTTCGCAATTTCAAACAAGGATTGGATATTCTCACCAAAGATGAGTTGATTGAGTCAAGTAAGCGCGAGTCGATTCAGTCAGTTGTAATTCAAATTGGTCGCGAAGCTCTACAAGAGACGGGAACATGGCTATCCCTCAAGCGAGATCGCGCTGTGAATCCGATTTAGGCGAGCAAACCCTTCAAGTGCGCGGTGTGCTCTACTCGATGATTAATCGTTAACTGAAGCAGTTGAGTAAGAGTAAGTACGCCACGCTCTTTATGTAACCCAGTTCTGCTCCACGTAGATTCGTCAACCTGTCGCAGTATCTCAACCAATTGCGCCGCTGAAGCCTCGACCGCGTCCAGCGAAGTCGAGATATTTCTTCCTTCGTAATGCAGGGAACTTGGAAAAGCTTCCTCATCGAAAGGAATAATATGTGGGTTATCAACGCTAAGAACGTTGAGGAACCGGACCAAGAAATGAGCATCTGAATCGGCGAGATGATGAATCACGTAAGTAGCAGGCCATTCACCTGGCGCTGGAATCCACACCAATTTCTCCGCAGGAAGTGCCTTAGCGGTACTAACAAATTCTGATGTCGCAGATTGAAATTGCGAAAGTAGTTCTTGAGTCATGCCGTTATTTAAGCAGACCGACAGGTTTGTAGGTGGACATTTTTGTAGGGTCCCCCACCACTTGGCCAGCAACGTTATCTGCCTGAACTGCCGTTATTGACTTCTGATTGTCAGAGATCCCCTGCTTGACCTTGCTCAGCGGAGTTGTCGGATAGCACTGAGGGTTCTTGAGGAAATAGTTGTACTCTGTAATCGCAGCCTTGAAAACAGCAATGTAGCTGTCGTTATAATTCAAGCGGTTGGTTAAGTTCTCATTGGCAATATATGCCTTGGCGGCCTGAACTACTCCGTACTGGAGCGCCACATAGACTTTGTCAGCGTTAATAACCTCGGTGGTGATCTTCTTGCACGCGGTGGGTATAGCCGCCGCCTGAGACGAGCTCGATGTAATCGCTAATCCCACACAGGAGATAGCGGTCGCGACGGCAATCGCGGTAAAAGAGCGGCGTGTACGCGCACGGCCTGGATTATTAGATCTCATGGCAGGAATTTACACGCAAGGAGCACCCTTGCAGGCTGAGAATAGACCACCTGCTCATTGAATCTGCGAGGAATCAGACTTAGATTATTCACTCCGAAGCATTGGAGAAAAGTGCTCTTTAATCGACGCAAGAAATTGCCGTTAACTCTCGATCCCAACGATCTGACTGCGATCGCCCATGAAAAAGAAGTCCTGGCCCGTGAGGAGCAAGAGTCTCATGCCAGTGGAGAGACGAGTATTCCTACCGAGATTGGTTTTGAAAAGCCGATGTCTCAGTCATTTCGAGGTCTTCGTTCGACCGGAGGAAACCCAGCAGTTAAGAGGTTCACCTTTGGGAATTTTGGATTTATTGATGATGAGGACATAACGCAACCTCCGAAAGATCGAGATTAGTAGTCAGTTCACCTTCTAGTG
>CAIMBV010000162.1 GCA_903839355.1 uncultured Actinomycetes bacterium | reverse complement strand
GCGCCGAGTGGATGATAAGCGGTGAAAGAACCATCCGACTCATCGGCTTCTGCAACAAATATATCGCCACTGCCCAAGTGAGCATTGACTCCTGAGCTATTAATCAATCCCCCAATTGCGAAGGATGGATCGAGTCCAGCGCCCTGCAATGCAACGGTCAACATGGATGTGGTCGTTGTCTTACCGTGAGTACCTGCTACTGCAATCGAACGCTTTCCCTCCATCAGGGCTGCAAGAGCCTCGGCTCTCGTCAATATCTGCAAACCTCGCGCCCGCGCTGCGACCACCTCAGGATTTGAATCGGATATGGCGCCAGATGTAATAAGGAGATCAGCGTTTGCTACATTCTCCGCGGAGTGTCCTATAAAGATTGTGGCTCCTAGCGTCGCGAGTGCGTCGGTGATGGAACTCTGCTTTACATCGCTACCACTGACAGCAAGTCCCTCTGAGAGCATGATCCGCGCGATCCCAGACATTCCAGCTCCACCAATACCAACAAAGTGAATCTTCTTATCGACTAATTGCTCCACGCTACTCATGGGCTAATACTTTCAGAGATCGCAGACCGATCGCCTCACTCGCATTGAGGGGGAAATCTATCCGCTCCCCTGATTCACGCCGAGCCTTCGCCGCCTCAAGGAGGCGAGCAAGGTTAGAAGTTAACCAATGGCCGGTAAATTCCTCATTCTTCAATATCTCGCCACCACCGCGTGCAACAACTTCACGGGCATTTTCAATCTGTTCTCCATTTCCAATTGGAAGCGGAATATATAAGGAGTAGATACCCAGCACTCCGGTTTCAGCAACGGTGACCGCCCCACTTCGAGAGATAACGAGGTCGCTAGCAGCGTAAGCCGAGGCCATATCATCGATGTAATGCAGCGGAAGGTAACCTGCTTGGGCTTGCGGCAACTCATTCTTGGCACCAACAGCATGAATAATCTGAGCGCCGCTACTCGTTATCTCTTTGCGTGCCACAGCAACAGCCTCATTAAATTTAACCGAACCCAGTGAGCCACCAAAAATGAGAATCGTCGGCGCTGCCGGATCTAGTTTCAATTCCTTAAGTGCCCTCTCTTTGGCAGCCGATCTTTGATTTACGTCCAATTGAGAAAGGGTGACGATTGCACTGCGAAGTGGGATTCCAACTCGATCTGCATCTTCAGCCCCAAAAGCTCGCAGAACAGTTGCGCCACAGCGACCCGCCAATTTGTTAGCCAGCCCCATCTTGGCATTGGCTTCATGGGCGATCATGGGTATACCCAGGCGACGGGCCGCCAAATAAGCAGGTGCAGCAACATATCCGCCAAAGCCAATTACAAGATCTGCACCTCGGAGCGCCGCTTCTGTCTGCTTCAACGTTTTACGAAAGCGAGCTGGCCAGCGAAGTAAACCCAGATTAATACGACGTGGAAAGGGAGCCTTGTCGATCAGATGTAACTCGAAATGTGCAGCAGGAACCAACTTCACTTCTACGCCTTCTGCGGTTCCCAAGAAGAGGAACTCAGTATCGGGGTTGTGATCTCTAATCCAGTTGGCGACGGCTAGAGCTGGTTCAACATGACCAGAGGTTCCAGCGCCGGCAATAACTATTCGTGACATATCAACCTCGCTTGCGCGCTGCGATCGCCGCACGAACTCGCGGATCCCGGCGTGAAACGTTTAATACAAATCCAATTGCCAGGAAATTGGCGATGAGCGAGGAGCCACCATAACTTATGAATGGCAAGGTCACTCCTACGACCGGAAGTACTCCGATGACAGAGCCAACATTAATAATCACCTGCATCATCATCCAGGCACCAATTCCAACGCAGGCATACCGCGAGAAGAGATCGCGAGTCTGCATCGCGGTACGGAATATCCCGTAAATAAGTGCGATGAAGAGAATAAGAACGACGAGTGTTCCTAGAAGTCCAAGCTCTTCACCAATTACTGCAAAGATAAAATCGGTGTGGGCCTCGGAGAGATTTCCCCACTTCTGTCGACTGGCTCCAAGTCCTACTCCAAAGAATCCTCCACTTGCCAATCCCATAACTGAGTGAGCCGGCTGCCAGCCTGCAAGTTTATAGACAGATGGTGCAAAGGGATTGAGCACAGCAGAGAATCTATGGAGACGATAGGGCGCAATAGCAACGAGAGCAACAACTCCACCAATTGCGGCGAGACCCATAAATATAAAGTGGCGAAGCGGCAATCCCCCAACAAAGAGCATGATGGAGACGATCCCAAGGATGATGACAGTCGTTCCCAAATCTCCACCCTTGAGGATCAACAGCAATAAAGGAATTGTTCCGGAGAGCACAAAGGCAACATGTCTCATCGCAGATCGCTCCACGACCGTCTCATCAAACTTTTTAAGTTGGCCGGCACACCACAAGATCAATCCCAACTTGGCGAACTCAGAGGGTTGCATAGTAAAACCCGCGAAATGGATCCAGTTTGTATTTCCATTTACCGTCAGTTTGATCCCTGGCACAAGAGGTAGGCAGAGCGCGAGAAAAGAGAGAATGAGCGAGTAGCGCGTCAACGCCTCCCACACTCTCGGTTTCCAATTTGAAACAAGGAGTATGGCGAGAATTGATATTCCAAAAAATATTAACTGCCTAAAGAATATTGAATACGTAGATCCAGATTGCTGCAACGAAACTACGCTGGAGGCCGATAGGACCATAACTAGACCCAGCGCCGAGAGAAAGGTGAGAGATCCAAGGATCATGTAATACGGAGCGTCGGGACGTTGCAAATAATTTGAATATTTCTGGCGCCGGGTAGTGGGTTTGGAGCTCATCGGCCCACCACCTCACGAACCATCGCCACGAATTTCTCGCCGCGATCTGCATAGTCACGGAATTGATCCATCGATGCGCAGGCGGGTGCGAGGAGAACCGTATCTCCCGATACCGCTAACGCCGCGGCCTGTTTAACAACTTCTCGCATGAGATCTTCGGAGTCTCCCGAGTACGGCATGATGAAATAAGGAACAGTGGGTGCGTGCTTCGAAAGCGCGGTGGCGATAAGGGGGGCATCTTGTCCTATAAGGATTGCCGCCTTCATTCGCAGCGCGCAGCGTTCAATAAGTGGACCCATCTCGGCGCCTTTGGCCAAGCCGCCTGCGATCCAGATCGAGGAGATATGCGAGAGCAACGCAGCGGCGGCGGCATGAGGATTAGTTGCCTTGGAGTCATTAACCCATGCGATCCCATCACGCTCTAGAACAAGTTCAAGGCGATGGCGATCCAAGGTGAAATTCTTAAGTCCAGCCCTTATCTCTTCATGCGTGATTCCTATTGCCAATGCCAATCCAGCAGCGGCCATCGCGTTGGCGACATTATGAGGAACGGTCGGATGTATATCTGCGAGCTCGGCAAAATCAATCGCGATAGTTGGATCAGATGTAAAGGCTCTGT
>CAIMBV010000161.1 GCA_903839355.1 uncultured Actinomycetes bacterium | reverse complement strand
ACTGCGCACTCCTCTCAACAGCTTGCTTATTTTGGCTCAGCAGCTCGTTGAAAATGGCAAGGGACATCTTGACCCCAAAGAGGTTGAATTCGCCAAATTGATTGAGACCTCTGGAAATGATCTGCTCTCCCTGATCAATGAGATCCTGGATCTTTCAAAGATTGAATCCGGCACTGTCACAATCAGCGTCTCTCCCCTGCCCTTCTCGGCGCTAGAGGAGAAGATTGAGAACACTTTCCAAGCAACGGCCAAGAATCGCAAGTTGGAATTTAATCTCACCTTTGATCACGACCTGCCTCCCATCATCTTTACCGACGAGATGCGCCTCAATCAAGTTCTGAAGAACCTTCTCTCCAACTCCTTTAAGTTCACCGACAAGGGTGAGGTCTCAGTTCATGTATCCCGTGCAACTTCTGGTTGGCATACCGATAACCAGAGTCTTAACGAGGCACCTGAGGTCTATTCGTTCACAGTGGCTGATACTGGCATCGGCATCTCCCCCGATAAGCAGCAGATTATATTTGAAGCCTTCCAGCAAGCAGATGGTAAGACCGCGCGTAAGTACGGCGGAACGGGCCTCGGGCTTTCGATAAGCCGTGAGATTGCAGGGTTGTTAGGCGGCGAACTCAAGATTGAGAAGAGCGCCTTACAACATGGCAGCACCTTCGTGCTCTACGTTCCCCAGCGGAGCGCCGCAGAGTGTGCTCTGCCAGATACTGACGGCGATCTGTCAGGAAAGTCCTCCGAGAGCCCTCCAACGGCTAACTCCACTAAAGACTCGGCTCTCAAGATCACGAATTGGGTCCCACGCGCTAAGAGTGAAACCGTAATTGTCGATGACCGGAACAATATTCAAGATGGAGATCGCACATTACTTATTGTCGAAGACGACCCAATCTTCGCCAAGATTGTGCTCGATCTCGCCCGCGAGAAGGATTTCAAGGCAATCGTCTCGTTGAGCGGAGCGCAAGCGTTGGAGTTAGCCCACAGTTATCGCCCCGATGCCATCACGCTCGATCTTCATATCCCCGATATTGAGGGCTGGACCATCCTCAACATCCTGAAGTCAGATCCCGATCTGCGGCATATTCCGGTAGATGTCATAACCGTTGAGGATGACCCTATACGCGGTCTATCTAGAGGCGCCCTGCAATACCTTTTAAAGCCAATAAGTAAGGTGGAAATCGTCGCCGCACTCGACTTTATGAGGGCCTTCATAGATCGCCCAGTCAAGAACTTGCTGCTGCTTACTTCTGATCCAAAGGAGCAGGTTGCAATCACCGACTTACTCGCTGCTGGGGATATCACGATCGACATGGTTGCAAGCGGGAAGGAAGCATTGGCGAAGCTGCAAGAAAGTTCCTTTGACTGCGTTGTCACCGGTACTCAATTGAGCGATATGACCGGCACTCAGCTAGTTGCTGCGATACGCAGAGAACCTTCGTTGCGCGAGATTCCAATAGTGCTTTACAGCGCTGAACCGCTATCGCCGGCAGAAGCAGGAACTCTCGACAAACTAGCCGCCTTTGGCGTCGTCAATGTCGTGAATTCGATGGATCACCTCTTTGAGCAGTCCGCGCTCTTCTTGCATCGCGTGGTATCTGCTCTCCCTAAGCAGAAGGCAGAGATCATCCATCATCTAACTGCCGCAACCAATATCTTGGCTGGTAAAAAAGTGATGATCGTTGATGATGATGCCCGCAATATCTTTGCTCTCACCGCTGCCTTGGAGTCCCGAGGAATAGTGGTGACATCGGCGGAACGTGGCGCAACCTCGATCGAGATGTTGAAGGCAGGTCCTGCTGTTGACCTCGTGCTCATGGACATCATGATGCCTGACATGGATGGCTACGAAACTATGCGCGAAATCCGTAAGATGGATAAGTTTAAGGCGTTACCGATCATCTCTTTAACTGCTAAAGCGATGGTGGGAGATCGCCAGAAATGTATCGATGCAGGTGCTTCTGACTATTTGAGTAAGCCGGTCAACATTGTGCAGTTGAGTTCCATGATGCAGGTCTGGTTCTCCAAGAAATAGCGGACGGCATTAACTCAAACCTATCTGACCCTCATCAGTTAGGTTTGAGTGCCGTTATGAGGTTATCCCGCACTGCATGACTGATTGCATCTGCACGAGTCGTGACACCAAGTTTTTGAAAGATATTGTGAAGATGTGCCTCTACGGCACGCATATTGAGCGCTAACTCACTACCAATTGCCTTATTAGAATCCCCTTGCATCATTAGCCGCAGGATCTCTAACTCTCGTCCCGAAAGTTCAGTGGAGTAAGCCTCACTGCTCTTGAGATCGGTGAGTAGGCTCCGGGTAACCGCAGGTGAGAGAACAGATCCTCCCCCTGCTACATTGAGTATTGCCGCCTCAAGCTCCGGTCCGGTCACGGATTTAAGAAGAAAACCGCTGGCACCTGCTTTGAGAGCTTCATTGATCTCATCAATCTCTGCCGAGGCGGAAAGGATTATCACTTGGATGCCGGGGAAATCCGCCTTAATATTCCGAGTGGTTTCGATGCCAGAGATTCCCGGCATATTGAGATCCATCAGGATGATATTTGGATGCAGCGTTGCCGCTAAATCGCGAGCAGCAAAGCCATCGGCTGCCTCCCCCACCAACTCCACATGTGGACCAATCCCCTTCACGCGATCACAGACACCGAGTCGGAAAATAGGATGGTCATCAACAACCATCACCTTTATTGCATCCACCTGCACACCCGCGATTGAGGGCGTTACAACTTGCAACTTCAACTCACTTGGAAGTTCGATCAACTCCTCGGAAGGAATCTCCAGATGATCCCTTCTGATCGTGGTGGCTATCCTAGAAGCGGTCGATTTCATGTCGGTGAGTGGAATCGCTTGAGCCAGACTCAGCCAATAGTTCCAGTCATATGGCAGTGAACTCATGATCTCTGATACTTCGCTACTCAAGATAGGGAGCAGCTTCTTTCCCAAAGTGATCGCAAGATTTACTTCACGTTTAACATGAGGTGAGGCTAAGGACTCAGGTGAAAGGAGGACTATGAGAAAATCGGCAGCTGAGATAGTACGACTAATCTCTTCGGCGAAATTGGAGCCGATCGTTATATCTCGCGCGGCCAGCCAAACCTTCAAATGCTCTTGATCTAAGGCATCGGCCAATTGAGTAGCCAACTGTAAATTTTCACTGGCATGACTAATCATGATGAAAGGCTGAGCGGTCATT
>CAIMBV010000160.1 GCA_903839355.1 uncultured Actinomycetes bacterium | reverse complement strand
TGATTTTTGATCCGGTGAAATCTGTCCGCAACGTAATGCAATACCCATCTCGCCATCACCGTGAGCATCAATCCAACCCACGGGCCCTGCATAACGTCCTCGGTTCATGGCTTCAAGTTCTGTAATCACATTTCGCGCATCTTCTGTAGGAGTTCCGCACACAGCGGCAGAAGGGTGAAGCGCCGCAATTAATTTAAAGATATCAACCTTCGACGCCGTGTCATTTATAACTCCAGTGACATCTGTAGCTAAGTGCATAACATTGGGAAGGTGTAATACAAATGGGGCATCAGGAACGTTTGTTGAAGAGGCAAAAGGTTCAAGGGCCTGCGCTACCGAGCGGACTGCGTACTCGTGTTCCTCTAGATCCTTGGATGATTTTGCTAAAGATCCTGCTAGCGCGAAGTCTCGTTCCTCATTGCCAGTGCGACGAATAGTTCCAGCCAACACTCTTGATGTCACCAAAGATTTGCTCAGGCGAACTAGCAACTCGGGGGTTGCGCCAACTAAATTGTCGACCAAGAACAACCAGGTAGATGGATATTCGGTCTCCAAAGATTGAATAAGCGCAGCGGGATCAATCTCCTGATCGGCATGCGCAACTAGATCACGAGCGAGAACGACTTTTTCTAGTTCTCCTGCCTTAATGCGTGAAACAGATTCCTCTACCGCGCGAGACCACTCGCTATCCGAGAGCGCTCCCTGTTCCCAGGTGAGTTGGATCTCCTTCTTTTCGATAACGCGCTTAAAGAGTTCGGGCTGTTCCGGACCGATCCAGGTGATCCATGACTTTCCGTTCTTTTGTACAACAACGATCTCTGGAATTGTTAATAACGAAGGTTGATCTTCATCAAAGGCAAATGAGGCAAAGAGAATTGGACCGGTTCCAACGCCGTGCACATTATTTTTAATCTCTAGTTGCGAGAGTTCGTTCTGCCACCAAGCAGAACTTTCGGCAAAGCGCTTCTTGCCCTGGACTACATGGCTCTTATATGTTCCAAAGGCGATGAAGCCATCAGATCCGCGAATCCAACTTGCGCTGATAGGAAGGTGGGTTGAGATCTCACTTAACCGAGGATGATCTCCCAGCAACTCCGTGGTGATGCGTACAGCCATAGGCTTAAGTTAAGTCCCTTTATCGTTTAGGAACAAAACGCCAGAGCGTTGGCATTGCGGTGCTGGCGATAGCGATCTTGATCACTTCGCCCAAGATAAATGGAGTGAGGCCAGCTTTAAAGGTGACCGCCCATGAGGCGTGAATTGAATGATGTAGCCAGAAGAGACCAGCGGTGAAAATAACGAGATCTCCCAAAATCATTGTAGGAACAACTGTCGCAATCTTTTGATCCCATTTGCGACCCGCAAGAAATCCAGTGATAAGTGATGCAAGCAACATTCCAACGAGGTAACCACCGGTTGCTCCCGTGATGCGTGATAGGCCGTGTGCTCCCGCTGCGAAGACAGGCGCACCAATAAATCCAACGATTAAATAACTAGCAAAGGTTGTGAATCCAAGAGATGCGCCATATGCGCTTCCAAGGAGTAGCGCTCCAAGGGTCTGACCGGTTACTGGCACTGGTGAGCCAGGTACTGGAATAGAGATCTGAGCCATCAGCGCGAGAAAGGCGGTTCCACCAATAACTAAAGCGATCTGAGTCGCAATGGTGGTTCGTGCAATGAGCGCGCCCCGCAGCGTTGCGGTTGAAGATATCGACATGTCTATCCCTTTCGAGCCTTCGCCAAAGCAGCCTTGGCGGGTTTGAAGTCCTCTTGAAGTTGTAAAGGGAGCGTACTACCGAAAGAATAAACC
>CAIMBV010000159.1 GCA_903839355.1 uncultured Actinomycetes bacterium | reverse complement strand
CAACCAATACTGTCCCCGCAACTGCCACACTCGATATTGATGCGCGTTCATTCCTGTCATCGGAGTTGGTGCGAGTAGATGCTGCGATTCGATCTTTAGAAGGATCTCATCCAGATGCTCGGATAGAAATCTCTGGTGGGATCAATCGTCCGCCTCTAGAACATGCAGCAACCGCCGAGCTCTACCAACTCATCGAAAAGGTGGCGGCTGATCATGGTTTCCCACCAGTTGGTCATGTGTCTGTAGGTGGAGCAAGTGATGGAAATATCGCCGCAGCTGCCGGGGGCAAGGTGCTCGATGGTTTGGGTGCTTCAGGTTATGGAGCTCACGCGGCCCATGAACATATTTTTGTAAGCAGGATCGAACCCAGAATCTCGTTGATTGCGGGCTTCATTAAGGAACTGATCAATGGTTGATGGTCCGCTGATTGTCCAGAGTGATAAAACTCTGTTACTGGATATCGACCATCCGCTCTCCGACGAATGTCGTAGAGCAATCGCTTCATTTGCGGAGTTAGAAAAATCTCCCGAACATATCCATACCTATCGCTTAACTCCTCTCGGTCTCTGGAATGCCAGAGCGGCAGGACTCGATGCCGAGAAAGTAATTGACACCCTCTTGCAATACTCACGCTTTGCAGTTCCTCATGCGCTCCTTGTTGATATCGCTGAGACCATGTCCCGTTATGGACGTCTACGGCTAGAGGCGCACCCGGTTCACGGATTGACCCTGGTTTCAAATGATCCTGCGGTACTTCGCGAAGTAACGCGGGGCAAGAAAATCGCACCCATGTTGGGCTTGCAGATTGACGATGAGACGCTGGTAGTTCATCCAGGTCAACGTGGATTTTTAAAGCAGGCTCTCCTTAAGCTGGGATGGCCCGCTGAAGATTTTGCTGGTTATGTCGATGGTGAGCACCATGAGATAGCGCTGCGCGAAGATGGATGGTCTATCCGCAAGTATCAAGCGATGGCTGCTGAAGGTTTCTGGCACGGGGGTTCGGGAGTTGTAGTACTCCCCTGCGGCGCCGGCAAGACAATTGTTGGCGCGGCGGCAATGGCACACGCCAAAGCAACGACATTGATCTTGGTAACCAACACCGTTGCCGCAAGGCAGTGGCGCGATGAACTCTTGCGCCGAACAACGCTTCATGAAGATGATATCGGCGAGTATTCCGGAGCTAAGAAAGAGATTCGCCCTATCACTATCGCGACCTATCAAGTTATGACCATGCGACGAAAAGGTGTCTACGCACACCTTGATCTCTTCGATGCTATCGACTGGGGCCTCATCATTTACGACGAGGTGCATCTACTTCCCGCACCGATCTTCCGCTTTACCGCTGATATTCAATCGCGCAGGCGACTAGGTCTCACTGCCACTCTAGTACGCGAAGATGGCATGGAAGGTGAAGTCTTCTCTTTGATAGGACCAAAACGTTTTGATGTTCCTTGGAAAGAGATCGAATCACAGGGTTACATCGCACCAGCAGATTGTGTAGAAGTTCGCATTACCTTGACCGAGGAAGAACGCCTTAACTACGCCACTGCCGAGCAAGAAGATCGTTATCGCTTTTGTTCAACCACACTTACTAAACGCAAGGTAGCTGTTGCACTTGCGCGGGCACATGCCGATGATCAAGTACTTGTCATTGGACAATATCTCGATCAACTCGATGCGCTGGGTGAAGAGTTGGGTGTGCCGGTTATTAAAGGTGATACTCCCGTCAAAGAACGCGAGCGCCTCTTTAACCTTTACCGTAGCGGTGAGATTAAATGTCTGGTTGTCTCCAAGGTTGCGAATTTTTCGATCGATCTTCCTGATGCCACGATCGCGATTCAAGTATCAGGGACCTTTGGTTCCAGACAAGAAGAGGCACAACGATTGGGTCGAATTCTGCGTCCTAAAGCAGATGGTCGCGGAGCGCGCTTCTATTCACTTGTTGCAAGAGACACGATCGATCAAGACTTTGCCCAAAATCGCCAACGCTTCTTAGCAGAGCAGGGATATGCCTATCGCATCATCGATGCAGATGAGGTGCTCTCGAAAGAGAATTAATCGAGGGCTTGAAAGGCCTTACGAAATCGCTCTGGGTTTACGGTAAAGAAGTCATGAGGGGCATGATCTATATGGATCACTGGTACCTGCTCGCCATATTTGTACTCTAAATCTGCATCGCCATCGATAACGATCTCCACGATCTCAAAACTCAGTTCATTCTGCAGCTTTTCTAAGGTTACTAAGGCATCGTTGCAGAGGTGGCAGCCTCGACGAGAGTAGATCTGAACCTGGCGCATGGTGCCTATCTTCCCAGAGGACTAGGATTTTTCACTATGCGCGCACGAAAAGTGGTCAAACCCCTCGTCGCCTCCCTCTCAGTAACGCTTTTGATCGGAATATCACCTGCTCACGCGCTCTCGCTCGAGAAAGTTGCGGCGCCTTACGAGAATCTCTATCGCGCAGATTCAAGTACCGCTGCAAAAGTTACCTCCAAAACTGCAGCGCCTGCTGGGAAGCACGTTGGCCTTCTCAGTAAATTCAATGTGAATTACGTGGGCGTTCCTGTGGCAGAACAGACCGCGGTTCAGGCGGCGATTGATATCTGGTCGGACAATTGGAACTCAACTGTCCCAGTTAACGTGGTTGCGAATTTCGTTCCAGATGGAATCTCCTCTGGAATATTGGCTTCAGCCTCCCCTGTTAGCTTCTTCCATAATTTTCCCGGAGCACCGGATCCGACTCTTTGGTACTCCTCCGCGATGGCTAATGCGCTTGCAGGAAAAGATCTCGATCCAAGCAGTCCCGAGATTTCAATCAACATAAACTCGAGCGTCTCCAACTCTCTCTATCTCGGCACAGATGGAAATTGCCCTTCCAACATGTATGACCTTGAATCGATCATCTTGCACGAAGTAACTCATGGACTCGGATTTCTCTCTAACGACTCTTACGATCCCATATCGGGATATGGCAGCATCGATCAACCAACACCTTATGACGCCTATGCTCAAACTCCAGATGGCGGACGTCTCATGGACCTCGCCTCCCCTTCCTCAGAATTAGGTGCCGCGCTTCAAAATACTTTGGTCTGGTCTGGCAAGAATGGCATCGCGGCAAATAACGGAATTAAGCCTCTCTTGTACACCCCGATCCCGTATGAGAACGGTTCATCTGTCAGCCATCTCGATGAAGCCACATTCCAGAACTCTGGAGCTAACGCGTTGCTCACTCCATCCTGGCCTGGCGGTGCGGTATTCCACACTCCTGGATCAATAGTTCTAGGCATGCTAGCTGATATGCGCTTGAAGCCTCCTCCTGGAATACCAGTTGGCATTCCAGATGCCCCACGCAATGTCTTTGCAATTGTGGGAGATCAATCTGCCCTTGTTAGCTTTGATCCACCGGACAATGCCCGTACCTCGCAAGTGACTTCATACTCGATTAAAGTCAACGAGACAGGTCAGGTTGTTCAAGCAACCTCAAGCCCAGTGAAAATTACTGGTTTGAAGAATGGATCGCACTATTCATTTACCGTAACTGCGAGCAATCAACTAGGTGTTTCACCGCCGCAGACGAGCAACGCAATATTCCCTCAGGCAGCTTGGAAATCAACCGTCCTAGATGGAACTTCTGATGCCAAATACCTAGCAACTACCACTTTTAGAGGTTTTCCTGCAGTCGTCTATACAGATAGCCAGCATGGTTATCTCAAGCTAGCGACGTGGAATGGAAAAACTTGGACCAAAAGCATCATTGATGGAAATGGTGGTTCTGGCGGTCGCACCTCAGATAACGTCGCTGGAAATGTATCGGTCTGCACATCCGCCCCTGGCAAGAACCAGAGACTTGATGTTGTCTATGCCGATGTAACTCAGAGACAACTTCGCTACGCCGGTTATAACGGTAAGAGCTGGAAATACAGCGTGGTTGATGGCGATGGGGCGCAGGTAGTCAAATACTCCGATCCCAACCGCAGAAAAACTGCTAGCGATGTGAGCGGAGCAAATGCCTGCGTCGATACCCCAGATGGAATTCAAATCTTCTACCGCGATCAAAGCGAAGGAATAATTCTCGCAGCTGTACAAGCGGGTACAGCTATTGGCAATTGGCAATATCAACTTGTCGATGGAGACACCAACAACAATGGACATACCACCGGTGACGTTGGTTTCCATCTTAAGGCGGTAAATGTAGGTCGCACCGTCTATCTTCTCTACGACTCAATCTTGCAGGTCAATCAACAGAAACAAGCGTTACAAGGTGAGGTTCGTCTAGCGACGCGTGCCAGCCTCTATCCTGAAGATTGGCACTACACAGCGCTCGATTCATATGGAACTGACATTGCAGTGGCTGGTTACGATGTCGCACTTGCAGTAAATGGCAAAGATGTGAGCGGTACGTGGATGGCGGCAAGCGGTTCCTCAATTCCAAATCCAAACCAACTCCGTTGGGTTGATATCTCTGGAAGTGGAGCCGTGATCTCTACCAGCACCGATATCTACGGAACACCGAGCGCCCCACTTAGTAGCGATGGAGCTCATACTCTCTTTAACTGCCAGAACCGGCTATGTGCAGTAAATAATGCCGATCAAACAGTTTCCTTGGTGACGAGCTTGGATCTATCGAATTCGCTAGGCGCTACCTGGATAACGGTGAATAAGGTGCGTTACGCACTCGTAGGAGTTGGTGGCAAATTACAACTCTTCAAAGCCACAACTTTTATTTAGTATGAATCACGGTAAGTAAATAACTTCCAGAAAGTGAAGTTAATTCGACTACCCCAATACCGTTCTGGTATGTCAGCGAGATCGGTACGCCTTGCACTGAATATATTCCTTTGAGAGACCTATCTTTGAGAGAGCTTTTGATGAGCACCGTTGTGCTCTGGTGCAATGGCATGCCAAGCACTCCGCCAATAGGTTTGGGTGATACATAACTAAGCCATCCATAAGCAGCGCTAGTCGCGCTAAATATTTGGGAGCTAGCAATTGGTTTAGTAGGGCTGTTCTTGACGCTCCCTAACTTTCCAAGTGGAGTCATTGAAAGCGTAAAGGTTGGAGCACCGACTCGACTAGATACGCCCTGAATAATGAAATTAGGACCTTTGAGCGTTATAGAAGTTGGGACATCAACATCGGTCAAATCTTTGGTAAAGGTATTGAGCAGAAGACCTGCAGGACTAATCTCCCAGACCGTTAATCGATTTAGCCCTGCCGCAGGTGCCGTGCTGGTTGCAACTGCCGAGGCTCCGGCCACCCAAATATTGCCTGTGACATCCACATAGCCGGTGGAGGCGACGTCATCCCCAGAAGTGCCTAGTCGCAAGTCCCAGTTATGTGTGCCATTGGAATTGAGGGCGATGAGGTAACCATCGCTGCCGCCTAGAGGAGCAGTAGTGAGCAATTGGGATGTATTGGTCTCGGCCGTTCCGACTAAGTAAATAGCAGAAGGTGAAGTCAGAAGGGTTGAGACTTGATCTCCGCCCGAGAAATTTGTTGTGATGGTCGGGGCTAAGTTGTTGATGGTTAGAGGGGCAACGGTTGTCTTGGTCGCAGCAAACGCACTAGAAGTAAAGGCGAAGAGAATCGCGGTTGCAAGAAGAAGTGCTCTCTTCACGCCAAATCTCTCGAACGATCTGCAGCAGCTTTCATCGCCCGCGAGACCAGACCCGCGAGATCTGCCTCGCCGAATACCTTGAGACCTTCATATGTAACGCCTTTCGGGCTGGTCACATTTTCGCGCAGAGTTGTGGCGCTCTTACCTGTCTCATCTAACATCTTGGCTGCACCCACAATAGTTTGTACGACGAGGGTTGTAGCCGTCTGCTCATCAATTCCCATCGCGACAGCGCCTTCAACCATCGCTTCGACAAAGGCAAAGAAGTAGGCGGGACCAGATCCACTAGTAGCGGTGGCGGCGTCTTGAAGTTCTTCTGCAACTTCAACGCTCTTTCCCGCAGCAGCTAAGAACTCTGAGACGAATCTTTGTTGATCGGGACGGACCTGGTTGCCGTAAGAGACGATCGACATGCCAACACCCAGAAGGGTGGGCGTATTTGGCATTACGCGCACAACAGCAGGGTTACCAAGGCCACCTTCTATCATCGCTATCTTCTTACCAGCCAAGAATGAGATAACCAGCGCATCTTTCTTCAGGTGAGGTGCACACCGCTCCATAATGGACTCTAAATCTTGCGGCTTAACGATGAGCATCAATACATCGCTCTCGGCGGCTATCTCTTCGACGGATGCTGCGGTAATACCGTAACGCTCTTCGATCTCACGATTTCGTTCTGGCCTGCGCACTGCAAAGTTAATTTTGCTGGGATCGGCTCCTGCTTTAAGAAGAGCGACTAAAAGCGCCTGCCCCATATTGCCTACGCCGATAAGGCCCACCTGGGCGCTTTTGATATCGATCTGATCCACGGAGTTAGCCTAGCCAATCGCATATCCCCAGGGGCTCATAGAGTCTTCACCTGTCACAGTGCCCTAGTAGGCTCTCGCACTATGCCAGAAGTTAAAGATGGATTTGCTCGTGACTTTGTGGAGTTTGCCGATCCAGCAAAACCAGACGAAATTTTTCGTTGTGACCTGACCTGGCTAACCTCTTACTGGCAGTGCATCTACGGCGCAGGTTGCTGCGGCATTGATGCCGATAAGCCTGATGCCGGATGTTGCTCAGATGGCGCCTACTACTCCGATGCCGATGATGAGGCCAGAACCTTAAAGGTTGCCGAGCGCCTTACTCCTGAGATGTGGCAGTTCTACCAAGAGGCACAACCTAAGAAATCCAAAGGTGTACTAAAGATCTCCGAAGTTGGATTGGATGGAGATCGCAAGACCCGCAAGGTTGAGGACTCTTGCATCTTCCTAAACCGCAAGGGATATGAAGCTCCTGGGTTTACGGGAAGTTTTGGTTGTGTACTTCATCATTTGGCGCAGAAAGAGGGCGTCCACTTCGTTGAGACCAAACCCGACGTCTGCTGGCAATTGCCGATCCGTCGCTCCTTTGAGACCCGCCAATTCGGTGAGCAAGAGATTTCTGTAACTGTAATTGGTGAGTACGAGCGCTTAGCGTGGGGAGATGGCGGAGCCGAATTCTCTTGGTACTGCACTGCAAACACCGAGGCCCATGTTGGTCGCGAACCGGTTTATATCTCTAATCGCCATGAACTTATCGCCCTTATGGGTGAGGCAGCTTATGCCGAACTTACAAAGTATTGCGACGCTCGTATCGAAGCGATCGCCGCACTAGCGGCGGAGACGAAGAAGCGTTCACTTCCACTCTTCATCATCCACCCCGCAACCCTCGAGGCACAGAGATAATTCACGATGGCAAAGGCAACCGCTAAAGATCCATTTCGATGTAGCGAATGCGGCTGGAGTTCTACTAAGTGGGTCGGCCGTTGCGGTGAATGTCAGGCTTGGGGCAGCGTTGAAGAGATCGCTGCGCCCAAGAAACTCTCTCTTGTAGCCGGTGTGGT
>CAIMBV010000158.1 GCA_903839355.1 uncultured Actinomycetes bacterium | reverse complement strand
TCCCCCGCACCTGTCCCCCACACCTCAAACACAGGACCAGGAGCCCCAAAACCCCAAAACCCCAAAACCCCAAATCCCAACACAAAGGAAAGAAGTGATTAATGTCTCTTAAATGACGATCAGAGGTTGAACTTGGTCTCAATCTTCCACGCGCGCTCCACGTTGTTGTAGACATAGAGGTTCTTGTTGGAGTTGTTCCACCCGACCACATACAGGCTCTGATCGTAGCTGAAGACGTAGTTCGAGAACGAGCCGACCTTGGGCAGGTAGCTTTCTCTCTCCATCATGTTGTTTTCGACGTTGAACTGGAAGCACTCCTGCGTGCGCACTGTCTTGTCGAAGCCACCGAATATCAATATAGTTTTGCTGTCAATGGGCATCGCCATGGCCAGGTCGCAAGCCGTCCAGGTGCTCTTGGCGTGCAGGTTGACGAGTCGCCACATGTTCAAGTCAATGTCATACATCTCGATGGTATCCGTGATCTCCTTCTTGTCAAACTTGGTGCGGCCTGAGAAGACGTATATGTACTTGTTGTTAAAGATACAGCTCGCGGCCGAGTCACGGGCCACATTGAGGTCAGCGATGCGGCTCCAGGTGTCATTCTGGATGTCGTACTTCTCGCAGGTTGTATAGAAGGTCTTCGCATCGTTGCCTCCTATCACGAAGATTAGTCCTCGCTCTGAGTAAAGTGCAGTGAAGTCACTCCTCCTGAAGAGTAGTGGGCTCCTATATGTGAGACTCTGCTTCGCTTCTACGTACTCCATCATCCAGTCACAGCAGACGTTGTCCTGGTGGCGACCACCGATGCAGAACACACGCCCCTCATCAGTGACCACGGTCCGACAGAACTTAGGAATGTTGAAATCGTTCTTAAGATTCACCTTGTGGGATATCATCTTGTCAACATCAAAGAAGTGGATGTTCTTGGATCCCCACTCGAAGTAGTGCACGAACTTGCTCGAGCTGTAGCTTTTCTTCAGGATGAATGTGTTCTGAAGAAGCTCGCTGAACTTTTCGACCACGTTCACGTTCGAATAATCAGCAATCCTGCAGGACAGTTTCCGGAGCTCGCGCTCCTCTCCCACGAGGTCCTTCCCTATCTACTCGAGCGAAGATCGCACGCCTTCGAAGTTGAAGAAGTCGAAGTCGCTCTGATTATTTTTAAGGAACTAGACCTCCTTCTTGAGCTTGTCTAGCTCATCCAGGACGCTGGTGATCTTGCCCATGATGTCTTTCTGCTTCTACTTACTGTTCTTGATGTCCCCTAGGGTCTAGTGGTCGAAGTAGTTCGTGAGGAAGAGCGTCTCTATCTCTTTGAATTGGTGCTCTAGGTCGTGGAACTTTTTGTCGTAATTTTCTTTGATTGAGGAGACCTTTTCGCGGATGTTGGCAAGTTTGCCGATCTGGTCCTCCACCTTGTCCTGGAAGAGACTCACTTTGTCCTTCAGGTCGTCCACGCAGAGCTCGTCGAGCATGCAGACCTCGTGATTTCTGTGGTCGCCGAGCAGGCACTTGAAGCAGATGGAGCAGAGGCAGTTCTTGCAGAAGGCCTTGATCTCCTCGGTGGAGTGGATCTTGCACCGACTCTCTTGGAATTGTCCAATTTGATCGTAACTCATGCTGCTCTCTTTAATTATTAATTCAAATTATAATAAATCTAAAAATTAATAAGGTAGTCGTGAATAAAATGGTGGAGACTAAAGATTGGAGAAAGCTCGTCGAACTGGACCCCCTCGATATCAAGTTCATCAAAGACGAAAACGACGAGCCCTTTTGCAAACTCGACCTCAAAAACGAGTCTGCCGAGCACATCCTATTCAAGGTCAAGACCACTGTCCCCAGCAACTACGTGGTGAAGCCCAACTAGGGAGTTATCCCTCCCTCTGAGTCAAGGAGCATCAACATACAGTGCCTCAGAGACCTCACCAAGGTATGCCTAGTAAATTATAAAAATCGATTTAGGATTCCGCAAGCTTAGTCTCAGACAAATTCCTTGTGCAGCTGGCCAAAGTAGAAGGGGCTTACGACCCCCAGTCCTCTAATGTATACCACTCTACTATTTGACGCAAATAGGCAGATGAGATCAGCAACCTTTGGAAAGGTATAGAGAAAGACGCCATTCACCAGCACAAACTGAGGGTCGATGTGTCAACCTTCACCCGCTCAAAGACCACAAAGACCCCCGAGGTCAAGAAGGAATCTCCAAGCAAACTGAAAGAGTAAGGGCTCTAGATAATTGATGGTGATGCAGGGAAAAAGAGCTAAAACGGAGAGCCACAGAGGTCCCCAAAAAATCAGAGAAGGTAGCAAAAGAGGCATCAAGGGGGGACGAGGCAGAACTGAGCAAGAACTATGAGAACTTGATGAAGCAGTTCAGCGAGGCATAGAAGGAAAGAGACGAACTATAGAGGGAGGTGCAGAGACTCCGAGATCAGGAGAACATCTACAAGCTTAAAAACTCAGGAGCAGCTGCGGCCAGCGCTCAGCAGGGATACTAGCTTCTCCACCTAATCATCGTGGCCCTAGCTTCCTTGGCAATCGGCGCGTTTATCAAGTGAATGCACTAATAATGACTTATATCAATCGAATTGAACATGGGGTTTTGGGGTTTTGGGG
>CAIMBV010000157.1 GCA_903839355.1 uncultured Actinomycetes bacterium | reverse complement strand
TTTAAGCAATCTCTTTACCGATTTAGAACTCCCTACTGCATTTGAGTTGGCCCATATAGAGCGATTAGGCATCGCGGTGGATCGCTCAAAGTTAGAAGAGCTGCGGGATTTCTTCGCGCAGGAAGTTTCTCGCGAAACCACTGCAGCACACGCTGCCGCTGGTCATGAATTTAATATTGGTTCACCCAAGCAGCTGCAGGTCGTACTTTTCGATGAACTCAAACTTCCTAAGACCAAAAAGATTAAAACTGGGTTTACTACCGACGCCGAGAGCTTGGATTGGTTAGCCGCCAAGACCGGACATCCCATCTTGGCTCATCTACTGCGCATCCGAGAAACCAGCAAACTCCTCACAACCGTCGATGGACTTCTCGCGGCGATCGCAGAAGATGGACGCATCCATTCAACTTTCCAGCAGACCGTCGCTGCCACTGGTCGACTCTCCTCGACCGATCCGAACTTGCAGAACATCCCAGTCCGCACCGAGGAGGGCAGGCGAATACGAGATTGTTTCGTCGCTGCCAAGCCATTTACCGGCTTACTCACCGCTGATTACAGCCAGATTGAGATGCGGATCATGGCCCACCTCTCAAAGGATGAAGGGCTGATTGCCGCCTTTAAGAGTGGTGAAGACTTGCATAGTACGGTCGGAGCCCAGGTCTTCGGTGTCGCTGTAAAAGATGTTGATCCAGAGATGCGTCGCCAAATTAAAGCGATGTCGTATGGACTTGCTTATGGGCTCTCTGCTTATGGCTTAGCGGCACAACTAAATCTCTCTCCTGGCGATGCACAGGAGTTGATGCATCAATATTTCAAACGCTTTGGCGGAATCCAGGATTATTTGAAGAGCGTTGTCGAAGAGGCGAGAGAGAAGGGCTATACCGAGACAATCTTGGGACGCCGCCGTTACCTGCCAGATCTCTCGAGTGACAATCGGCAACGTCGTGAAGTTGCAGAACGGATGGCGCTCAATGCACCTATCCAAGGATCAGCAGCGGATATCATCAAAGTTGCCATGCTTAATGTTGCACGTGTTTTGCGTTCGGAAAAATTTGAATCTCGATTGCTTCTCCAAGTTCATGACGAGCTCATCTTTGAAATTGCCCCCGGTGAGCAGGAGAGACTTTCTGAAGTTGTGCGCCGTGAAATGGAGAACGCCGTCGCTCTCTCACTACCTCTCTCAGTAAATATCGGAATTGGTGCTAGCTGGGATCTGGCAGCGCACTAAGCAATTGCACGGCCCCGATCAAAGGGCTTCAGCCAGCGTTGGCCGACAAAGATGAGGACGAGTCCCAATCCGAACATTGAGGTAGTTATTGCAAAACAGAAGTGCGGAGAGAAATGTTGCGAGAAGAATCCACCCGTCGATTGACCAAGCGCACCGAACGAACCTTCAGTAGTCCAAATCCATCCAATCGCAGCAGCGGCGCTTCCAGTTGGGCGTATTAATTCCAATTGCTCCAGGTAGTAAACCTGCTCAGCCCCACCAATAAAACCAAAGGTGGCCAGTACCAATAAGAGTGACCAACCAGGATTTACAAAGGCGAGTGGAATCGTTGCTAAAAACCAAAAGAGATAGATAACTCGAAAACCTTGAACTGGAGCAATATGCCTTCCCAGCGCACCTGCTACCAGACTTCCCGCGATGGAGAGTGCCGCAGTCGTTCCAAAAGCTAGTCCTGCAAAGCGCGGTTGATGATGCAAGGAGCTAAGTGCTGGAATTGCGATCTGGAAGTTTCCGGTTCCATAGCCAATAAGCACACCTTCTGCAATGAGCAGGCGCATTCCTGGATTTCGTAGCAGTGTCTGCCCACCTGCTTCCCGTTTTTCAGGGCGCCACTGCTTGGTGAATTTAAGAGAGGAGAGCGAGATTCCTCCAAAGAGGATCAGAGCCGCGGTAGTGATGAGACCACTTGCAGGATGACCCGAGAGTGCAAGTGTCGTTGCGAGTGCAGGTCCCAGAACAACCCCCAGGTTCATGGAGGCGGTATCAATCGCAATTGCGGTCCTGTATTGCTCCTCGGGTACTGCGGTCTTCCACATTGGCCGAACCGATAAGTTGATAGGAGGTGCGGTAAATCCCAGAATCGCGGCGAAGCCAATGAGGAGCTTTGCTCCATGGCAGGCGTCGAAGGAGGCGAGTGCTACTGCGTAGGCGGGAACGAAGATTCGCAACGGAATTTTTAGACCGAGACGGTCAATGACGGCGGCGCGCATCCCGGTACTTAGCGATCCCACAATGCCATTGGCGCCAGCAGCTAGCCCGGCGAGTGCGATGGAGTGGGTGTCGTCGTGAACCTTGAAATAGAGGTCGAGGCCTACCATGCCGTAGGCGAGTCGCGCCGGGAAAGCGGCCAAAATCATCGCCAAAGCCCTCGGATTTCGCAGAATCTCCCAATAGGCCTTCACGACAGGCAGTCTACCGCGTGTGGATTTTGGCCGGTTTGACCCTATCTGACCGCCTGCGTACCCTTAGCCTTTCGCACGCCGTGCGAGTTTTACCAACTACTACTTTCTATTCCTACGGAGCAAATTGAGCAGCATTCACGCAGTAAATGACATTGGCAGTGCAGAAGATTTTCTAGCC
>CAIMBV010000156.1 GCA_903839355.1 uncultured Actinomycetes bacterium | reverse complement strand
TGAGGTACTTCAGCCCGCTTAAGATTTGAGAGATGATCAGCTTAGCCTCCTTCTCAGGGATCTGCTTATTCTGCTTCAGGTAAAAGTAGAGGTCAGGCCCCGAACACAATTCTAGGACTGTGCAGAAAGAGTTGTGGTCAATCTCCACTGTGTCATATTGCTTGACGACTCTTCTATTAGTAAGGTCTTTGTGGATCTCGTTCTCTCTCAGAGCATGCTTGATGTAGCTCTCCTTGACGTGCTCGTTCCAGCTGTCGTCAAAGTGATGAATCTTGCAAGCAACCTCCCTGCAATTCTCGAGGTCGAAGGCCTTATAGACCTCTGAGTAGCCTCCCTTGCCCAGCAGACTCAGGATTAGGTACTTATTCGTCAGAACTGAGTACCTCTTCTTTGACTGCGTGCCATTGTATTTCGAAGACTCCTCATCACGCATCCGCTTGAACTCATTGAGGTAGAACTACTTCTCCTTGTCGAGCATCTGGAGCTCCTCCCGGACCCGACGCTCCTCGTTCTCAAGCATTTTCATCTTGAACTGGTAGATCTCCTTCTATTCGTTCTTATCTATATTGTTGAACTCTGATTCCTCCAGGTCGAACTCGCTAGGCTCATTCATGGTCATTGTCATGCTCTGACCAGAAGCGACCTGCCGAGATCCATTCCCGGAAAAACCATCAGTAGGTACCGCAGGAAGGTTAGCTTTCTTAAGTTTGTGCTTATTGCGGTTTTTCTTAAGGCGCTCAATTTCCTCCTTCTCGAGCTAAATCTCTTTCAGCTTTTGATGCAGCTTCTTGTACCCCTCGCCCTCGTCCCATACCTCAATGTACTTGGTCCCCTAGCGCTGCATTGTAAGGCGACCAAGTCTGATGGCTTGCTCGTTGAGCCAGATTCGCTTTTCCTTCCTCATCTTCTCCTCAAGGGCGGACAGAGTCTTGATGTGTGACTCAATGAAGACCTTCTTCTGAGTCTCCTGCTGCTCAAAGACAGCCTGGATGTCTTTGATCTGTGAGCTGAAAGTGTTAAGCAGCTGGTTGCTCCTCTCAATCTCAACTTCCTTCTGTTTAATGATTCGGTCTCTATCTTCCAGCTCCTTCCTCAGTCTTTCTAGCTCCTCCATCACTTTGGGCACCTCAAACCCCTGCACCTGCTGCATCTGAAAAAGTGAACCCCCACCCAACTGGGGGGGACTACCCTCTTCATCGCCTTTGAACCGCTTCCCTGCTGGCTCCAAGCCGCTTATGTCGTTGGATGGGGCCTGTGACCTTGACAGGTTAGGCTCGCTTGCCTACAACTTGGGCGATCCATTTGTCTTGGGCTGTCTCGCTTGCACGAGCTTCTGCTGCAATTTTCGGGGGTTGACCTGCTTGCGACTGCCGCGCCTTCCCGTAAGGTTGTTAGAGTTGGAACCCATTGAGTGGCTCGAATCACCGTCGGGCTCATGGGCGAGGCCGCGCGACTGTTGCTATAGGCAGACGAGTTAGTTCAGGAGGTGGATCATGGTGAAGTTAATTATTGGCGGGAAACGCCGAAGCCAAAAGCATAAAAAGGTGACTTACAAGGGAGATGTTGGAAATGTTGGAATTGGAGTTGTGGGGGTCGTGGTGGTGCTGGATCATGAATGATCTCCGCTCATCAATATTATTAATATCTTTATGCAG
>CAIMBV010000155.1 GCA_903839355.1 uncultured Actinomycetes bacterium | reverse complement strand
TAGAACAAGTCCTGCGCGCGGTTATATGAGGCTATTGCAATTTCCCGATCTTCCGAAGCAGACATTAAAACTCCCTTCGCCTAATAAAAGCGTAGTGGAGATTTGGTCATAATTGTCAGGTAAATCTCTTGTCCACAATGATTCATCCCGCCTACGCTCAATCATGAGTTTCTTGCTGAAAGGCCGGCGAGGTGGAGCAATCCCGACCGCGATTTTCTTTGCGCTCTTTTTGACGCTCTTCTCTCTGCTGGGCAGCCTGTATGAATCCGTTGGCTCAGGAAACCCGGTCAACAAGGTGACCGGCGCCTTAATTTCAAGTCAAAGTTTCAAGGTTGATGCCGGAAAGTATTTTGTCAGCAAGGCTCTAGAGACCGCCAAAGGCGACGAGCGTAAACTCTTGCTGCAGAAAGGTCCACAGATTTCCGCTGCGGTCACTCAAATATTGAGCAATCCAATTCTGCACAGTCAGTTAGATCAGATTTCTAATTCCGTTTATAGCTATTACACCAGCAATTCAAAGGTTGAGCAGAGCATAGATGTGAAGCCTTTATTGCAGCTCTCAATACTCGGTTTGGAATCAGTCGACCCACAGTTCGTGCAGTTGAAAAAAGAACTAGACAAGATCAAGCCAATCAAGCTACAACCCCAAACCAAGGGGCCGAATGCATCTCAAGTGAAATCTGATTTCACTCTAGTCGTTGCACTCTTACTCCTTCTCGCGCTGTTCACACTTGCGCTCTACCTGCTCTTTTCAAAGTCGCGAAAGGGCGCCCTTAGGGTTGTAGGAATCACCTTATTGAGCGACGGTCTCTTCCTTATCGTCTTAAATCTCGTCGCTGGAGCGATTATTAAGCATCAGGCCTCCACCGCGAGTGAGTCGCTGATTCGTGAGGCTATCCCAATAGCTGCTCATCCGTTGACCGCGCCAATTTTCACATTGGGATTTATTGAATTCCTATTCGGATTTATATTGGTGGCTCTTACCTTCTTAAAGCGAGTGAATGTAAATAGTCAGGGATGACATCACTGTAGATACCGCGATTGAAAGTAGAAGCAAGCCAAAGATCCTAGTGAGCACCATGAGGCCTTGTGCTCCCAAACTTTTCTCTATTGGAGCCGCAGCCAACAAGATGATCCCCGTGAGTGCGGAGAGAATGAGAATGATGACGAGGTCGGCGATACGCACTGATCCTTTATCGCTGTTACCGATCGCAATCACCGTTGCAATTGCTCCTGGGCCAGCCATGAGAGGAATAGCAAGAGGAACAACCATGGCCCCACTTGAATGGGCTTCAAAGATAGTGCTCTTTCTTCCCATCACCATGCTCCAGCCGATGGCTCCGATTACAAGAGCTCCCGCAACTCTGAATGCTTCGATTTGAATGCTTAACAGTCGAAGGATCACATCTCCGACAAAGTATGCGATGAGAAGAGTTGCCCCCGAGACTGCAGCGGTTTGCATGGCTATTACCCGACGTTGCTTTGAGGTGGCGCCAGATGTGAGGGCTAGAAAGACTGGAATGGAGGTAATTGGGCTGACAATTGCAAAGAGGGCTACAAGCGTTGTGACATCGCTACTTAACTTCATATTGGGAAGCATCTCACAATCGATCAAGCACCTGAAGTCACTCCACCTACACGGGGCAAGTGGAGCAACTTCAGTCGCTTGTGCGGAGCGATAGAAAGGTGCAATTTAGCCTCATGCACCACGAGGTTCTGCGAATTAGGAGAAGGATACTTCCTCAACTGAAGTTTTGGAAGCATCATCTCTCCCTCGGGTGGCAGAAATCTTGATTAATTTCCCGCTTCTGGGCCAGTGGTTCGTATGATCGGAGCATGGATCAGCTCACCGCACTCCCATTCCAATTGACCGCTTCACTCGAGGGTGCTTGGGCCCTCGACCCGATTACTCAGAGATTGAGCGCGAGAGCCCTGCCTAAGAGCGATCTCTATCGAAATCCAGCCGGAGACTTTCTCTCAGATGCAAGCAGCTCACTCAATGCTCTCACCTTGATCGGTACTCCAAGCTGCCATGACTTTCAATTCAGTGCGAAGGTCACAGTGGGCTTCGATTCTGACTACGACGCTGGCGCACTTCTCATTTGGGCCGATTCCAAGATTTGGGCCAAACTCTGTTTCGAATTTTCACCCGATAAAGAGTTCATGGTGGTCTCGGTCGTCACACAATTGGCTTCAGATGATGTCAACTCCTACGTGCTTCCTGTCAATCATGTCTGGTTGAGAGTCAGCCGCATCGGAAAGTTATACGCATTTCATTCCTCAAGCGATGGTCGGATATGGAAGCTGATCCGGGCCTTCACACTTGGCGTAGATACCTCTGCCCACAAGATTGGATTTGTAGCACAAGCTCCCATCGGAGACGGATGTGATGTCGAGTTCAGCGATATCAAATATGTGCCGGAAAAATTGAGCGCCTTACGTGATGGTTCTTGATCCGACTCTCGAGGACTAAATTAACTCCATGACACAGCCTCGTACCCCACTCAAGATCGGCATTCTAGGAGCAGCAAGAATTGCTCGTCGCGCAATTGTCTATCCCGCTCAAGCAACCGAACACATTCTTTATGGAGTTGCTTCGCGCGATCGAAGCCGGGGCGAGGCCTTCGCAAAGCAATACGCAGTCGAAAAAGTTTATGGTTCGTATCAAGAGATCATCGATGATCCAGAAATTACTGCAATCTATAACGCACTTCCAAATAACGGGCACGTCCCTTGGAATATTAAAGCGATGCAAGCTGGTAAACATGTTTTAAGTGAAAAGCCGGCAGCGAGCAATGCCCATGAAGCCAGAGATTTTCAAACATTCGTCGCAACCCAATCCAAGATTTATATGGAGGCTTTTCACTATTTCTATCACCCCGTTATGCAACGAGTGCTCGAAATAGTTAAATCAGGAGAGATTGGCGAACTTGTCTCCGTTAAGAGTGCACTCTACGGAACCATGCCCGAACTGGACGACCTTCGCCTGCAATTCGATCTAGCAGGGGGATGCCTCATGGATATGGGCTGCTACTCGATTCATTCGCAGCGGATGATTTCGCAGGCGCTCTTTGGGGTTGAGCCCGAGGTAGTAAGTGCGAAGGCCAGACTTCATAAGGCCAATGTCGATGAAGCTTTAGAAGTGACTTTGAAGTTCGCTAACGGGGCTAGTGGAATCGCTGACTGTGACTTTGATACCGAGCGTTTCAGCGCGCCACTCTCTGTGATTGGAACTCGGGGAAGCGTTGAAACCTATTCATTCGTTGTGCCAAGTTGGGACGATCGTGTTGTCATTAAAGTTGGTTCATCTACTCGAACCGAGTACTTAGGAACCATCTCCTCGTACACTTACCAGCTTCAAACTTTTGCTGACGCAGTTGAATTCAATAAGCCTTTTGTCACTGATGCGGCCGACACGACAGCAACCATGGAAATTATCGATCAGGCATATCTGGCGGCGGGGCTTGATATTCGCCCTGCTCTGTAGTTAGCAAAATCCATGAAACGTCTGGCATTCATATTTGATTTAATTTCAGTCCTAATTTTTGTAGCTATAGGTCGCCATGCACACAATCACGGGCTTACCTGGAAGGGGATGATCTCGACAACTTGGCC
>CAIMBV010000154.1 GCA_903839355.1 uncultured Actinomycetes bacterium | reverse complement strand
GTATCCAATTCCATTCGACGATTGTTATACAGCTTTCGTCTGGTTACACGAGCACGCCAAAGAATTTAATATTGATACAAAGAAGATTGGCATTGGTGGAGATAGTGCTGGCGGAAACCTAGCTTCTGGAGTTGCACAGAAGATTCGGGATGTAAATCAACACCATCTCGCCTATCAGATGCTTATTTATCCTTGCAATGGGTTGGATTTTGAAACCAAGTCATACCTGGCTAACGCCGATGATTATGGTCTGACCCGTAACAACATGATGTGGCTATGGGAGTTGTATCTCAACGGTCCGCAGGATTTTAGTGACCCATATGCGGTTCCACTCAATGCAACAAATTTTGAAGGGTTAGCACCCGCCATACTCTTCACAGCCGAGTACGACGTGTTGCATGATGATGGAGCGCTCTACGCTAAAAAGTTATCGGATGCGGGAGTTCCGGTTATTTACAAGGATTACCCTGGAATGATTCACGGATTCTTTAATTACGGCAGCGTCATTGATGAAGGTATTGCCGCTAGGAGTTTTCTCGTCGATTCTATTAATCAGATTCTGCGGGGATAACATGCCATCGAACCTTAAGGGATTGACCTGGGATCACCCTCGAGGTCTCGACTCTGTCGTCAACTCAAATCAACTTTTATTGAATGAGATCGGTATATCGGTTGATTGGGATGCCAGATCGCTTCTAGCTTTTGGCGATCAACCAATCGTCGAGTTCTACAACGACTATGACCTGATGATCATCGATCATCCCCACGTTCCAGATGCGGTGCACGCTGAAGCTGTTGTGGCCTTCGATGAGCTGCTGAGTGACGAGGAATTAGAGCTGTTGAGCAAGACATCCGTTGGCCAATCTCACGCGAGCTATCAATATCGCGGGAGTCAGTGGGCGCTGGCGATAGATACCGCAGCACAAGTCTCCGCCTATAGACCCGATAAGGCAGATCGTGCACCGATTTATTGGGACGAGGTCCAGGATTTTGCAGAGGCAGGAACTGTGCTCTGGGCACAGAAACCAGTCGATGCTTTCAGTACGTTCGCTACGTTAATGGCGCAACGCGAGGCGCCATTAACGAGCACGGGCGGATTCATTAATAAAGAGGTAGCCGCCGAAGTTTTGGGGTTCATGGTCGAACTCTCTGCCAAAGTTCCTGACTTCTGCTTGACCAGCAATCCCATAGATATCGCCGAAATATTGGCGCGCGATGAGCGCTATACCTATGGGGTCTGCATGTATGGGTATAGCAACTATTCCCGCGCGGGGTTCCGAGAGTGTCTTTTGGCTTATGACGATGTGCCCTCCTTCGACGGTCAGGCATCCGGATCTCAATTAGGCGGAGCTGGCATAGCGGTTTCGAGCAAATCAAAGGATCCAGAGCGTGCGGCACAGATCGCACTATTGCTCTCCTCGCCAGATATTCAATCGACCGCCTACATGCAAGCCGGCGGACAGCCGGGAAATTTGGTCGCCTGGAAGAGCGCTCAAGCCAATCGGTTCACTCATAACTTCTTTATCAATACCTTGCGTACTTTGGAGCGGGCATGGGTAAGGCCCCGGATCTTCGGTTGGCCAGAAGTTCAATTCGCCTCTTCGCAGATCATTCATCGAGTTCTCACCGAGAAGCGATTTAGCGCGCAAGATATTGATGCAATTGAGAGCACCTACGCATTTCATATCAAGGAGTCGGTATGAGACAGGTGTGGAGTGAATTTGTTATTGGGAGCAAGCGGGTCGGACCAACTCGCACTATTACCGCAGATGACATTTTGATTCACGCGAAGGAGACCGGCGATTTCTATCCGCATCACATGGATGCAGAATGGTGCGCAACGCAACCATTTAAGAAGCGGATGGCTCATGGAACTTTGGTGCTATCGGTTGCCGTAGGTTCGCTCGCCGATGAGATCAATGAAGCGGCGATGAGTTATGGATATGACAGAGTACGTTTTATAGCTCCGGTGTATATCGATGACACCATACAGGCACATTCTGAGATCGTGGCTCAGCGTGAGCATGTTAAGAACCCCGAGAAGTATGGATTTATCGATGAGGACGTCGTTGTAACCAATCAGAATAATGAGACAGTAATGGTATTTACACATATCTATTTGGTGGATAAATCATGAGCACAATTTCGTTGCACCCGTCGGTCCGTTCCGCAATGATCTCCGACTCCCTCGATCTGATCGGGATTCGTAATAATGTAATGAGTAAAGAGATCAGACCTTTAGAACGCGGCATGAAGGTAACGGGTTATGCCGCAACGATCGAGTTTGAACCCTCGGAGGAGTTTGATCCCAATGACCCTTACGGACCAGCAATTGAATATCTAGATTCGCTGCAACGAGGTGAGGTGGCGATTGTTGCAACGGGCCAGAGCACTCGATCAGCGTTCTGGGGAGAGTTGTTTTCAACTGCTGCGCTTCGACGCGGGGCAACCGGGGTTGTATGTGATGGCCCGCTACGAGATGTCAATGAGATTTTCGAGGCTGGCTTTAACGCATTTGGCGTCGGCACTCTCCCTTACGACTACAAAGGTCGAATGCGCGTGAGCAAGGTTCGTGGAGAGGTCGTGTGTGGAGGCGTCGCGGTCGCTCCAGGAGATTTCATCATCGCTGATATCGATGGGGTAGTTGTCGTACCTGCATTCGCTATCGAAAAAGTATTTACCGCTGCCAACGCGAGAGCGCAGGGAGAGAACCACGTTTTAGCTGATTTAAAGGCGGGCGGTACCGTCCGCGAAGCCTGGGACAAGCACCATCTACTCTAGAGAAGAGGTAACACACTATGAGCAGTCACGAATTAATTGATTCGCACCAGC
>CAIMBV010000153.1 GCA_903839355.1 uncultured Actinomycetes bacterium | reverse complement strand
GTATCTAGGTAATAGAAAATTTTGCGGCCGTTCCATGCCGAGGAGCGCAGCACGCTCTCGCTATCTTCACCATTAATAATTGCAACTGAACTAGCCGAGAGAAGTTTTAGCTTTGCCAGGGCATATTGGTCGAAAGAACCATGCCAGTCGATGTGGTCCGGAGCAATATTAAGTAGGGCGACCGCTTCATAGGTCGGTAGAGAACTCCATTCCAATTGGAATGATGAAAGTTCTAAAGCCAGAAAGTCATAACGCTCCCCTGAAGCCAAGACAGAGATAACAGGCTCTCCCACATTTCCACAAGCAATTCCGGAATGAGCGCTGTAATCAAATATTGACTGCACCATCTGAATGGTGGTCGTCTTGCCATTGGTTCCGGTTAAAGCAATCCACTTCTGATCTGGTGCTACAACTTCCTTTACTTTCCAAGAGAAATCGATCTCACTCAGGAGGGTTGCACCAGCATCTCGTAGACCTACAACGATGGGGTGATCGGTTCTCCATCCTGGAGAGATGATCGCAAGATCGTAACTCCTCTCTACTGCCCGCAAGGCATTAGGGGCTTTCTCATCAAATAAATCTGGGCTCATTCCACGGGTCACAAGAAAATCCAGGACAGCAGAGCCTGTTACACCAGCGCCAACTACGGCTATCCTCTTGGTGGCAAGCTCTTCAAGGAAATTCATTTATGAGGTCACCCACTGCGCATAGAAAAGACCGAGTCCTGCTGCGACGCTCAATCCGGCGATAATCCAGAAACGAATCACGATCGTGACCTCAGCCCAACCCAATAATTCAAAGTGATGTTGCAGTGGCGCCATGCGAAAGACACGTTTACCGCCCGATGCTTTGAAATAGAGGGTCTGAATAATCACCGACATCGTGATGATTACAAATAAGCCACCGAGAACCGCGAGCAGCATCTCGATGCGCAAAGTTATCGCTAACCCTGCTAACGCTCCACCCAGCGCTAATGAACCGACATCACCCATGAAAATGCGTGCGGGCGAGGTATTCCACCACAAGAATCCAGCGCATGAACCTGCAAATGCCGCCGCAAGTACAGCGAGGTCGAGTGGGTCACGCACCTGATAACACTTGGAGACAAAAACTTCTGTGCTACCAAGTCCACAGCTCTGACGAAACTCCCATACCCCGATTAATACAAAGGCTAATAAGGTCATGATTGAGGTACCGCTAGCAAGTCCATCTAGACCATCAGTTAAGTTGACTCCATTACTTGTTCCCAGAACGAGCAAGACAACCCAGACGATTACAAAAACTGTTCCAAGTGCTAGCGAGGTATCGCGCACAGTCGATAAATGAAATGAGATTGGTGTCAACTTAAAGCTGTCTTTGAAATGCAATCCTGCAAAGGCAAATCCCCCTGCGACAAGTGCCTGACCTAACAATTTCTGCTTCGCGCGTAATCCCAGTGAACGTTGCTTAACTATCTTGAGCCAGTCATCGAGTAGCCCCACAAAGCCCAGACCAAGCACAAGTCCGATGACGAGCAGTGCGGAGACACTCACTCGAACTCCATTAATAAGGTGCGAGCCAAAATATCCGATAATCGCCGCGGCGATCAGTACGACACCGCCCATGGTGGGTGTACCTCTTTTTACATGATGAGTCGTTGGACCATCATCACGAATATTCTGGCCGTAGCCGTGACGCGCAAGGTAACGAATAAAGAGTGGAGTAAAGAAGAAACTCAATAGTGTGGCAATCGTGCCCGCGAGCAGAATCTCTTTCATTCGCCCGTGACCTGCCAATTGGCGAGCAACTTCTCCGAGAGTTCATCCAGATGCTCAGCCCGAGAGGCCTTCACTAAAAGAACATCGCCCGGTTGCACATGCTTCAATAAATCTAGAGCCTCTTCCTGAGTCAGGAAATAATGGGTCAGCATCTCATCTC
>CAIMBV010000152.1 GCA_903839355.1 uncultured Actinomycetes bacterium | reverse complement strand
TTCTTGGTTCGAGTCCAAGTCAGGGAGCTCACTATTTGTAGCTCCCGATTTTTTAAGGTTCGCTCGGTATGCTCGGGGGAAACCGAAGGGAAATAATGGCTCGCTACTCAATCCGTGAATCTTGGCGGACTCAATCCACTGGAACCCGAGTTCTCCGCCTCATGTTGGGCGCAACATGGCTGTACGGAGGTCTCCAAAAGGCCTCAGACGCTAAATTCTTTGACAAGGCATCAACTGGCTATATCGGCGCCCAGATCACTGGATTCGCAAAGAACTCTCCACTTTCATTCATCCTCAGGCACATGATCGAACATGCCACCTTGGCAGGCTGGATGATCATGTTAGGAGAGCTTGCGATCGGAATCGCAGTCCTGACTGGAGTCGCTCTGCAAGCCGCCATCATTGCCGGCGCAGGCGTGTCTACCATTCTTTGGCTCTCCGTGACATGGCACGTCTATCCATACTTCCTAGGCTCAGATACCGCATACCTCGCCATGTGGATTGCGTTCTTCTTCCTAGTTCGAAAAGAGGCAGGACCCAGAGCCCGAAAGAATCCGATTCCCAACCTCAAAGATCGTCGTGAGGTAATGCAGATGATTGGCGTTGGAGTCACCGCGGTCATTGCTGCGCTCGCTGCTGGTGGGCTCAAGAAATCAATCCCCACTCCTAAAGCGGGCACAAAGATTGTCGATCTCGCGAAATTTCCGGTCGGCTCGGTAATGCAATACACCGCTCCGGATGGAAATCCTGCATTTCTCTTTAGGACCAAGGTTGGGGTATTTGCCTATTCTGCGATCTGCACTCACCAGGGATGTTCACTCGGGTACAACTCTGCAGCAAAGACGCTCGACTGCCCTTGCCACGGTAGTACATTTGACCCTGCCAACGGCGGCGCGGTGCTTGGTGGTCCTGCCCCAACACCATTGGCTAAATACAGTGTTGCCATAGTTGGCAATGCGATTGTGACGGTCTAATTCATGGCTATATTCAAATTGCAGATTGCTCTCCCAGATCGCCCGGGTTCACTCGGTGCCGTGGCCTCGGCTATTGGTTTTGCGGGTGGCGATATTCGCTCACTTGTGACGATCAAGAGCGAGAACGGAAAAGGAATCGACGATATAACTGTCGCTATTCCAGGTAGTGATCCAACTGATTTACTAGAAGTCCTAAACGCAATCGGTGGAGTTGAAGTCCGCTCTATTGAGCCTGCGACTTAACCGCATCGCTGATCATCGTCTCTAGATCTCGGGTGGGTTCCCATCCGAGTAGAGACTTGGCTTTAGTAATTGATGCAACGAGCGTGGCTGGATCTCCAGCGCGGCGTGGGCTTTCAACGGCTGGAACTGGGCGACCCAATACCTTTGTGGCGACCGAAATAACTTCGCGAACCGAGTAACCGCCTCCACTGCCGAGGTTAACGATCTCGTGTACATGTGGCTTGAGTGCGCCAAGAGCAAGAATGTGCGCCTCGATTAAGTCAATCACGTGTACGTAGTCGCGGATACAGGTGCCATCTTTGGTATCCCAATCCGTACCGAAAATCTTGAGTGGATTCTCCTCAGTGGCGCGCAGTACCAGCGGAATTAAATGCGTTTCTGGGTTGTGACGCTCAGCTAACCATCCGTTGCTTGATTGGTAGGCCCCGGCGACGTTGAAATAGCGAAGTGAGATCGCACTAATTCCTGCTGCGGTAATCATTTTGTCGATTGCTAGCTTGGATGCGCCGTATGGATTTGTTGGCGAGGCGAAAGATTCTTCGGTGATCGGATTATCGATTGGTTGTCCATAAGTGGCTGCGGAGGATGAGAAGACGATCTTGTCGATTCCATGGATTGCCATTGCTTCCAACAAGTTCTGGCTGCCATCGACATTGACGTGGTGATAAAGCTCTGGCTTCTCTACTGACTCACCGACCAGCGACTTACCTGCAAAGTGGATGACCGCTTCACACCCGGCAAGGGCGTTGCGCAGAAGGTCTGCATCTAAAATTGAACCCTCAATAAAGGTAGCGCGAGGATCCACCGCATCCGCGTGACCCATCGATAGGTCATCCAAGACGACTACCTCATAACCGCGATCTGCCAATATTGCTGTTGCGGTCGATCCGATGTATCCGGCGCCGCCAGTAACCAAGATTCTCGTCATGAAGCAAAGCCTACATTAAGGCTCTAATTTCGAATTTGCCCCGCGCATGAATCGACTGGAGTGGGCTTTGGCTTAGGGCTGGGTACGGGAGTTGGGGATGCCGGCTTTGTATTAGTTGGAGTAGGTGTGGCAGATGGCATAGGTGCCGGTTTTACCGCAAATACAACGGGGTATTGAGCAGCCGCTTCAGTACCAGTGGGGTCGGTGAAATTGATAGTTCCGACATAGTTACCGGCAGGCAAATTTGTAATTTTGATAAGCCATGAACCGGAAGAATTTCTGATGATCGATTGCACACCAGAACTCATAAGTGTTGAGGCGGGTTGATAAGTCACTGATCCGGTTACAACCGGAGTGGAGTTAGGTCTCACAACGCTGACATAAAAGAGAACTGGGTCCTTGGTGGTTCCAGAAGATTGCGAGCTGATCGACATTGCCGTTGGTTCGTTAAATGGCAGCATCTGACTGTTGTCGGGTTGCCACAAACCCTTCACCAAGTTGAGGAAGTCGTTGTTATTTCCGTAGAAGACATTGAGGTCGACGCGAGTGCCGGGAACTCCGTATTTTCCAGCGATACCGCATGAGGTGTATTGCCAGATCTGCCATTGTGCCGTGCAATCTTGATTTGTCCAGGAATCTGCATAACAGCCAACCTGTTTAGCGTTGGGTTGATTGGTGGTTACTGAGGGATCGACCGAGTAATGAGCTAACCAGAGCGGGTATTGGCGTAGTGCAACTGATCGGGCCATCGCGTTTTCAAGAAATTGCGGATAACTATAAACA
>CAIMBV010000151.1 GCA_903839355.1 uncultured Actinomycetes bacterium | reverse complement strand
GGTCAGGAAGGTTGGTTCACCTGCTGGTGGTTTAACAATGTTAAGGTTGTTACAGACCACCGGCAATTGACCAAAGAGAAAGTTCTGATCCACTAAGTTATTCATCCAAGCTCCTCCGCGCTTGGAGTCACGCGTGTAGAAATCGCCAATGAATAGACCTAATTTCGAGCCATCCTCATTGCTTACCTCAAAGGCTCTGGCCTCGGGGTGGTATGTGACGATATCTGGACGCTCTTTAAAGGTAATTCCATAAAGCTTGGTCGCGGCGTAGAAAACCCCGTCCCATAAGGTCTTTTCGAGTTCAAAGTAAGGCTTGAGGGCTGCTGTATCAACGTTGTATTTCTCGGCCCGAACTTGCTCTGAGTAGAGATCCCAATCCCAACTCTCTAGGGCAAATTTTTCGCCACTTGCATTAATCGCCTCTTGCAAAATCGCACCTTCGCTCCTGGCATTGGCTACTGCCGAGGCGGCGATCTTGCGCAACATGACATGAACGTTCTCGGGTGACTTAGCGGTTCCGTTTCCGGTGATGTATTCCGCGTGGCTCTTAGCGCCAAAGAGTGTTGCTCTACGAGCCCGCAATGAGGTCATTGCTGTGACAATAGATTTGGTGTCGTTCTCGTTATCGCGATTGGCGCGAGCTAGCGAGGCTTTCATAATTCGTTCACGCAAGGCGCGACTCTTAAGTGAGGCAAGGGCAGGGTTTCCGCTGAAATTAACCGCGGTGATCATCCACTTATCTGCAAAGCCACGAGTCTCTGCGGCCAACTTTGCTGCTGCAATCTCATTTGAACTTAGTCCATCTAGCTCCGCGAGTGAATCGACGATGATCGCCGAGTCATTGGTATCAGCCAATACTTTGCGCGAAAACTCCGCTTCAAGTTTCGATAACTCCTCATTGATGCCTTTGAGTTCCTCGCGTTGCTCTGGGTTGAGATGTGCGCCTGCGAAATGAAAATCCTTGTAGTACAACTCAAGAAGCCGGGCATCCTCTTCAACGAGATTGAGTGAAGCCCGCTTGTTATACAACTTTTCGATACGGGACCATAGTTGTGGATTGAGTTTGATGGCATCTTGATGTGCAGCGAGCTTTGGTGCGATCTCTGCCTCAATTGCATCAAGGGCATCTGAGGTATCGCTCGATGATTTATTGAAGAAGACCAAAGCGACCCGTAAAAGTGTTCGGCCACTCTTCTCTAGAGCGACGATGGTATTTTCGAAGGTGACCTCAGGTTGCGCGATGATGGCGTCGACCTCGACCAACTGCTCTTCCATACCACCGTAAAAAGCTGGGAGATAGTGCTCATCTTTAATGAGAGCGAAGGGAGGCATCTCGTATTCGAGAGTGCTGACTGCGGCAAATGGATTATTTGGATCAAGGCTCATGGCCTTAATCCTATTCTGCGGGAACTAGTACTTCTTGGGTCGCGCTCACTCCATCAATATCAAGCACCGCATCGACGGGTGTAGTGCGCTTAATAACCGCTAGCGCGATGGGACCCAGCTCGTAATGACGCGCCATTGAGCCAATAAAACCAACTTCCTTTCCATCAAAATGTACTTTGGCACCATGCTCGGGCATATGGACCATAGATCCATCGAGGTGCAGAAGTACCAATCGACGTGGGGGATGGCCGAGGTTAAATACCTTGGCAACCGTCTCTTGCCCGCGATAGCAGCCCTTGTTCATATGCACCGCGGTATTCAAAAAGCCCAACTCGTTGGGAATCGATTTGTGATCGGTCTCCAATAAAATTCTGGCTCGCCCCGCAGCTATGCGCTCGGCTTCCAAAGCCCACATACCAACCTGCATATGTCCGGCGCCGGTAAATGCCGCGACTACATCAGCAACCTCAGAGCGTGGCACCAAGGCATAAGGTCCACCGAAAGCATCGGCCTCACCTGGTGCGCGCAGTACTGCAAACTCGCTGGTTCGATCTTGGACATCAACATCCAACATGAATCTCATCTTTTTCAAGTAAGTAAATAATTCTTCTGCCTTGGCTGACTCTGTATGAAACCAGATGGTCTGGCCATCATCAACGAAGAAGAGTTGTTGTTCGATATGTCCTTGCGCATCGAGCAATAAGGTTTCGCTCCATTGACCCACTGGGAGAGTTAGTAACTCCTGCGTCATCATGTCGTTGATCCACTTGATGCGATCTTTGCCAGATACCGTGATTACCGATCGATGTGAAAGATCAGCCCAAGCCTTGCCTACTGCGAGCGCACGTTGCTCATGATTAGGTTCACCAAAATGCCAGATGGCACCAGCATCTAAACCAGATTCAACGAGTACTGCGCTCATGTAAAGGTTGCGCTTATCTATTAATTAGTGAGAGCGGCACAAGATGCACAAGTACCATAGATTGCAAAGTGAGTGACATCGGTTCTAAATCCGTAGTCATCAGAGAGTTGCTGTACAAATGGCGCAGCCGCTTCGATAGGTGCATCTCCAACGGTTCCACAAATTCCACAAACTAGATGGAGATGGGTTAACTCCTCAGCGGCATGGTAGGTAGCGCCTCCATGGCCAAGATGGGTGTGTTGTACCAGCCCAACATTCTCAAGAGTTTCGAGATTGCGATAAACGGTCGAGAGATTGATGCCTGGATGCGTGATGTGAATTCGATTCGCAACTTCTTCAGGAGTCGCGTGTCCAAGATCGCGCACCGCCTGTAGTACAAGCTCGCGCTGCGGGGTTAAGCGCAACCCCTTTTCGCGTAGTTCATTCTGTTCAGCCATGGTCCTAGCCTAAACCTCCTCAGAGAAGGTGAACAAAGCCTCGATGTAGTGCTCACCCGTAATCCCAAGGTTTTGAGCGTCAGGAGGGGCGGTTTGAGGCTCAATACAGACCCCATCGCTATCTTCGGTATAGACCACCCAGTAGGGAGCATCAGACTCCACGGTCACCCGGGCCGCTCCAGGCCAGAGAACTGAGGGGATTCCCTTGATATCGGTAAAGCAGTCATCCCACGGCTCTTTGGGCTGCGGCACATACTCTCCCGTTGGAAGGCCATTGTCTCCACGGAGCAACATGCGCCCAGCTGTGAACTCAACTTCTGCTGCATCGCCTCGCTCTAATTCGCGCGGGAACCAGGGATGAAATCCGAGCCAGGCTGGTAGATCGCAACCGTTAGGTGTGTACTCCAGAATCCAACGAACTGCATCATCAAGAATCTCGATGGTCTGCTCAACGACAGCACCGTTATAAGGAGCAGGCAACTCTAAGCGGGCACGGCCAGTACCAGTCTCCTGCCATGAACTTGTAAAACCATATCCATGAATTGCATGGGGTGGGGACCAACTCGTCGGCAAAGTGTGAACGATGCCAGATTCGCTGGTGATCAAACCTTCATCGATGCGTCCCGCCCAGGGGGCCATTGCATACCATCCCCATGAGAGCGGAGTGCCACGAAATGGAACAGC
>CAIMBV010000150.1 GCA_903839355.1 uncultured Actinomycetes bacterium | reverse complement strand
CTCCAAGCAGAATTACATCTGCTTTCGCAATCTCTGCCATGGTCTCGTCACTCAAAACTTCACCGGTTGCATGCCAGTGAGCAGCTCCCAAGTTGTAATGAATCTTGGTGAAGGAGAAGTCGTACTTTGCGGCGACCTTATCCAATACCTTGAGACCTTCGGCAACGACCTCGGGTCCGATTCCATCTCCAGCGATAACTGCGAGTTTGAATTCCTTCATTATGAAACCAAGGTAACTGTGCGAACCAGATCCGCTCCGGTCTCTTGCGATACCTTTGCCAGAATCTCGGAAGAGATTGCAGAATCGACGTTGAGAGCCATAAGGGCTTCTCCGCCAGCCTCGCTGCGCGCAACCTGCATTCCAGCAATATTGATTCCAGCGCTTCCGATGATTCCACCTACTGCACCGACGACACCTGGACGATCTGCATATTGCAAGAACAAGAGGTGTTCTGTTGGTGGAAGGTCGAGATCAAAGCCATTAATCGCAATGATCTTCTCCACACGACGGATACCCATCAAGGTTCCATCAACGACGATCGAACGACCATCTGGTAGTGCGGCGCGCAATGAGATCATGCTGCGGTACTCAGGGCTCTCTGGATTAGTGGTGACCGATGAGGTCATTCCGCGTTCGGCGGCTAAACCTGGAGCGTTTACGTAAGTAACTGATTCGGCACCAACTGCAACAAGTGCTCCCTTAAGTGCACTGGTAGCAAGAACTGATGAATCGTGGCCAGAGATATCTCCACGGACTTCAACATCGAGCGAAGTTGGAAGTTCTCCAGCAATGATGGTGGCGATCTGTGCCATCTTCTCAACGAGTGGAAGAGATGGACGAATATCCTCGTGAATCGCTCCACCCTTTACATTCAGAGCATCCGGAACAAGTTCACCAGAGAGCGCCTTGCGAACCGAGACGGCAACTGCAATACCTGCGCGCTCTTGGGCTTCATCTGTGGATGCGCCAAGGTGTGGAGTTGCGACCACTTGATCAAGACCAAAGAGTGGTGAATCAGTGCAAGGCTCCGTTGCAAATACATCAAGTCCAGCACCCGCTACACGACCTTCAACCAGAGCAGTGTACAAAGCGGCCTCATCGAGTACTCCACCACGTGCCGCATTAATAATGCGAACGCTGGGCTTAACCTTCTTGAGAGCTTCTTCGCCAATGAGATTTGCGGTCTCTTTGGTCTTTGGCAGGTGGATCGTGATGAAATCACTAACACGGAGTAGTTCATCAAGTTCGACTAAACGAACCCCGAGCTGAGCGGCACGTGCTGGCAATAGATATGGATCGTAAGCAACAACGTTCATCCCGAAAGCTTGCATGCGTGCCGTTACGAGTTGACCAATCTTTCCAAAGCCAACTACGCCAAGTGTCTTCTCAAATAATTCGGCGCCAGTGTATTTGGAACGTGCCCACTTGCCATTGCGCAATGCAGCGTTGGCTGGTGATACGAAACGAGCCGACGCCAACAAGAGGGCGATAGCTAATTCGGCGGCACTCACAATATTGGAGGTAGGTGCGTTAACAACCATGATTCCAGCAGCAGTTGCAGCAGGGATATCGACGTTATCGACTCCTACTCCAGCGCGGGCAATTACTTTAAGTCCCTTGGAGGCGGCGATCGCCTCTGCATCCATCTTGGTTGCAGAACGAATCAATACGGCATCTGCGCCTTCTGCAAGTACAGCAAGCAGATCTGCGCGGTTAGCGCCATCAACATTGCGCACTTCAAAGTCGGGTCCTAGCGCCTCAAGGGTCGCGGG
>CAIMBV010000149.1 GCA_903839355.1 uncultured Actinomycetes bacterium | reverse complement strand
CGCGAAGTAAGGCTCGCGTTAAGCGATGCAATCGGGCATCAGCAAGACTGGCTCCCGAAGATATGATCGAGATATCGATTTTCTGCGACATCTGATCAGCTACTTACATATCTTCGTAGTTGGAAGGCAGCGATCCCACATTTAAGAATTTGAGATAGTCATCGACAATCTCCTCAGGCTTGCCCTTTGCGAGCATCTGACCCTTATGCATCCAGATCGCGGTATCGCAGAGATCTGTAACGGTGGCAAGGGCATGTGAGACGATCAGAATTGTGCGAGCTTCGGCGCAAAGTTGGCGCATTCGCTCAAATGATTTCTCTTTAAAAGCTGCATCTCCAGCAGATAAGGCCTCATCGAGCAACAAGATATCCGGAGTCATACTTACAGCAACGGCAAAGGAGAGACGACCGTACATACCGCTCGAGTATGTGCGAACTGGTAGGTCGATAAAACCATCTGGCAATGCAGCAAAATCCGCAATCTCATCCGTCTTGTTGCTTATCTCATCCATATTAAGTCCGGATGCCAAGCCACCCAAGATGATGTTGTCGCGTCCTGATAGTGCAGGGTTAAAACCAACGCCGAGAGCAAGCAGGGTTGAGATCTTGCCGTTGACAATCACTCTTCCGTCGGTAGGTGAAAGGATTCCTGCGATACAGCGCATAAGTGTTGATTTACCGGCACCATTTGAGCCCACAATTCCCAGCACTGAACCATGAGGCACGTCGAGGGTCATATGTTTGATCGCTTCAATTGTGCGGGTGCGTTGCTTCTGTTTCATGCTGGCACGCATGACCGCATTCTTGAGGGTGCGCTTAGCTTCAAGACTTACCTTGTAGGTAATGGAGAGGTCCTCGATGCGAATAGCCAGATCTTCTGGCATAACGAGTGGAGATTTAGATACGGATGGCAAAATCGCGCTCCCTTGAAATGAAGAAGTATCCGCCGATCAAGATCGACGCGCCTGCCCAAAATACGCAGCCGACTAAAGTTTCTTTATTAAGAGTTTCTCCACTTACCCAAACCCTTGAGGTCGCATTCAATACCGGTCCGAGTGGATTTACCCAGAGAAGAATTTTCATATGTCCGCGCAGGCTGTTTGGAAGCCAAAGCACGGGGGAGAGGTACATCCAAATTCTGGTGATATACGTTAAGAGTTTATTAGTGTCACGGAAATACACATTGAGAGTTGCAAATACGAGGGCCAATCCAAAACCGGTCAATCCAGTGCAGATCAGAATGAAAGGAATCCAGAGGAAGTGCCAAGTCCAACCTGGGACGATCGTTGTGGGATAAGCCCACTTACCTGCCACCAGAATGAAGATGTAGACCGGAATCGTTGGAAGGAATTGTTGGAATGCCTGAATGGCGCAGGAGAATGGCAAGAGAGCGCGAGGGAAGGCTTGATTGAGAATCAATCGCCCGCCCATTGTGATTGAGAGCGCGCCAGCTGTGACACAGTTCTGAGCAAAATAGAAGGTAAAGAGCCCAATTAAGAGATGATCAAGACGGGTGAGGCCAGGCAGCGTGCCGCCGGGGCGAATGATCGTGACCACGAGGTAGTACACAAAGCCCAAAAGCAGTGGATTGAGCACGAGCCAAACTTTTCCGAGCCGTGAATCTAGGTATTCCGCCTTGTCATTGAACTTTGCCAACTCCGTGGCGAAGGCGCGCCGCGTCCAAAATTCCTTGATGTAAGGGATTAGAGGTGGCAGAGAGGCACGGTGTGGCTCGAAAACCTGGATCTTGGGGACAAAATTTTCGTTCACGGGCATAGGGGTAAGTGTGCCATCCCAAGGGGCTCTCTATGCACAGGCCCAAGTGTGAGCCTAAACGCGCCCCATCCCCAGCCTGCAGAATCCCCACATTCGGGCGGCTATCAACCGCCTCTCAGCATGACCTTCTCGAAGGCCATCGCTAGGACGATGTGTAAGAACCACAAATCTAACCACGAATCTAACTATGCATATAACTATGAAAGGTGAAAATCCAGATGGATCAATTCCAGAAGAAGGCGGCTCCTACCGGGGTCGGTAAGAGTTGGCTGGCTCGAACCCTTGCGGTAGCCGTTATCGGGGCGATCGGCTTACCAGCCATTGTTCAAAGCAGTGCCGCCACAGCCGCTGTAGCCGCCACCGCCGCCAAGTCGCGCGTGGTGCGCCAGAGCGCACCAGTCAAGAAGGCACCAGTCAAGAAGGCACCAGTCAAGAAGGCACCAGTCAAGAAGGCACCAGTCAAGAAGGCACCAGTCAAGAAGGCACCAGTCAAGAAGGCTCCGGTCAAGAAGGCTT
>CAIMBV010000148.1 GCA_903839355.1 uncultured Actinomycetes bacterium | reverse complement strand
TATTGGTTGAGATCCACTGCGAACGCATCTCCACCTAATTGTTCATCTGTTGTCTCATGTATGAATTGTGCCGGCTCGCGCTCTAATTTTTCTAGGAAGACGCCATCTTTGGTGATCTTGCCCTTGGCTTGGCGATCTGCAGAACATGAGACAGCAATCGCGATCGGCAGAGATGCACCGTGACGAGGCAAACGCACTACTCGAACATCGTGGCAGAAATATTTGCCACCAAATTGCGCACCGATTCCAAGTGTGCGAGTGAGTTCTAGAACTTTCTCCTCTAGTTCAATATCTCTAAATGCGTGACCGGTCTTGGCATCGCCAGCGAGAGGAAGTGAGTCAAGATATTTTGTACTGGCCAGCTTCGCAGTTTTAACGGTGTGCTCTGCGCTTGTTCCGCCGATAACAATTGCCAGGTGATAGGGAGGACAAGCGGCAGTTCCTATAGAGCGTAACTTGTCATCTAACCAGGTCATAAATGATTTGGGATTTAGTACTGCCTTGGTCTCTTGATAGAGGAATGATTTATTAGCGCTGCCGCCACCTTTGGCGATGAATAAGAAGTTGTACTCATTTTGGTGATCAGAGTCTGAATAGATTTCTACTTGAGCTGGCAAGTTATTACCGGTGTTCTTCTCTTCCCATGTAGTGACAGGAGCCATCTGGGAATAGCGCAGATTGAGTTTTGTATAAGCATCATAGACACCGCGTGAAATTGAGATCTCGTCTTTCTCTGTGGTAAGTGTGTGTTGACCCTTCTTACCGATCACGATTGCAGTACCAGTGTCTTGGCACATGGGCAGAACTCCGCCTGCGGCGATGTTGGCATTCTTCAACAAGTCCAGGGCAACGAAACGATCATTTGCAGATGCTTCGGTGTCATCGAGAATATTTTTAAGTTGTTGTAGGTGAGCGCTGCGCAGATAATGTGAAATGTCGTGAATAGCCTCTGAGGTAAGTGTCGTGATGGCTTCGGGGGAGACCTGAAGAAATTCCATGCCTTGCGCGCTAAAGGTAGAGACACCTTCGGTTGTGACTAAGCGATACTCGGTCTCATCGGGGCCGATCGGCAATAAATCCTCGTAATTAAACTCAGGCATACCTGTAATCATACTTTTAGATACGATTCGGGCATGACGAAGAAGGTGCTGTTAGCTGCGCCACGCGGGTACTGCGCCGGTGTAGATCGAGCGGTAATAACCGTTGAAAAGGCTCTTGATCTCTATGGAGCACCCGTTTATGTGCGCAAAGAGATAGTCCACAACAAGCATGTCGTCTCCACCCTTGAAGCTCGGGGAGCGATCTTCGTCTCTGAGACAGATCAGGTTCCTGAAGGTGCGCTGGTCATCTTCTCGGCACACGGCGTCTCACCGGCCGTTCACCAAGCCGCGGCTGCCAGAAACCTCAAAACTATTGATGCAACCTGTCCGCTAGTTACCAAGGTGCACCACGAAGTTAAACGCTTTGCTAGTGAGGACTACGACATTCTTTTGATTGGCCACCATGGCCACGAAGAAGTTGAGGGTACGTCGGGTGAGGCACCGGACAATGTTTTTGTAATTGACACCATCGCTGATGTTGACGGTATCCACCTGCGCGAGGGAAAGAAGTTGATCTGGTTGTCTCAGACTACGTTGAGTGTCGACGAAACCATTAGCACCGTGCGCCAACTCAAAGATCGCTTCCCACAACTGCAAGATCCACCAAGTGATGACATCTGCTACGCCACCCAGAATCGTCAGGTTGCGATAAAAGAGATCGCACCTCGATCTGATCTCGTCTTGGTAGTGGGATCAGTCAACTCTTCTAACTCAGTTCGACTTGTCGAGGTCTCTAAGGAGTACGGGGCTAAGGCTGCCTACTTGATCGATTACGCAGCTGAAGCAAAAGATGAGTGGCTCGAAGGTGTGCAGACTGTTGGCGTTAGTAGCGGCGCATCAGTTCCAGAGATTCTGGTGAAGGATTTATTGGCATGGTTAGCAGATCGTGGGTTTGGTGAAGTTGAAACCGTTACTGCAACCGAAGAACATCTTCTCTTCGCAATTCCACCAGAGCTTCGTAAAGATCTGAGAGCAGCTGGAAAGTAATTTCTGCTTAGTTCAATTCTTCTTTGAAGCCGAGAGATTCAACTGCAACTTCTGACTCTTCCGACCCTTCTGATTTGGCTGACGCTTCCTCGATTTTCGGCTTTCT
>CAIMBV010000147.1 GCA_903839355.1 uncultured Actinomycetes bacterium | reverse complement strand
CGCCAAGGATTCCAAGAAAACTGTCGAGGAGGTATCGAAAGATATTGAGCGCGACAAGATTCTGACCGCTGAAGAGGCAGTTGCCTACGGCATCATCGATCAGGTCCTAGCAAGCCGCAAGGCGATCAAGCACTAACTCAATTCTCCTATAAGCGAACAGGCTGGGTGGAAAAAACCACCCAGCCTTTTGCTTTTCCTCTTACGATTTATCCATGACCACTCGTATTGGCGAAACCGGCGATCTCCTTAAGTGCTCCTTCTGCGGCAAGACCCAGAAGCAGGTTAAGAAGTTGATTGCTGGCCCAGGTGTTTACATCTGTGATGAGTGCATCGATCTTTGTAACGAAATCATCATCGAAGAGCTCAATGAGACCACACAACTCGGACTCACCGAAGTTCCAAAGCCACAAGAGATTTATTCGTTCCTCGATCAATATGTTGTCGGACAAGATCGTGCCAAGAAATCTCTATCTGTCGCTGTGTACAACCATTACAAGCGCGTTCAATCTGGGATCGGAAGCCGCGAGGATTCAGTAGAACTCGCTAAATCCAACATTTTGATTCTGGGACCAACTGGATGCGGCAAGACCCTTCTCGCTCAAACTCTTGCTCGCATGCTCAATGTTCCTTTTGCTATCGCCGATGCAACGGCTCTCACTGAGGCTGGTTATGTTGGTGAAGATGTTGAGAACATTCTGCTCAAACTCATTCAGGCCGCTGACTTCGATGTAAAGAAGGCTGAGACTGGAATCATCTACATCGACGAGATCGATAAGGTCGCTCGCAAATCCGAGAACCCTTCAATTACCCGCGATGTTTCGGGCGAAGGCGTGCAACAAGCTCTGCTTAAGATTCTTGAAGGAACTACTGCATCTGTTCCACCACAAGGTGGACGCAAGCATCCACATCAAGAATTTCTCCAGATTGATACAACCAACATTCTCTTTATTGTTGGCGGAGCTTTCGCTGGACTAGAAAAAATCATCGAAGGTCGTAAAGGCAAGGCTGGCGTTGGATTTAATGCAACGTTGCAGACCCAATCTGAGATCGACAAGATCGATATCTTTGGTGAGGTAATGCCAGAGGATCTTCTCAAGTTTGGAATGATCCCTGAGTTCATCGGCCGTCTGCCTATTTTGACTAGCGTGGAGAATCTCGATCGTCCGGCGCTGATGCAGATCTTGACCGAACCAAAGAATGCGTTGATTAAGCAGTACCAACGTCTCTTCGATATTGATGGAGTTGAACTCGAATTCACACCCGAGGCGCTCGGAGTCGTAGCTGATCTTGCGATCAAGCGCGGTACGGGAGCACGCGGTCTGCGCGCCATCATGGAAGAGACCTTGCTCACCGTTATGTACGAAGTTCCTTCCCGCAAGGAAGTAGAACGAGTCGTTATAACCCCCGAGGTTGTGCTCAAAGAATCCACGCCAACCTATGTAAATCGCGGTGCTGGACCAAAGCGCTCGCTCAAGGGTGAGAAGCGAAGTGAAGAGAAGAGCGCGTAACTTTTAATCTAGACTCTGCCCTTATGAACGAGCGTCCAGAACTTGCTGCGAGCTTCTCGCCAGTCGATATTGAGCCTGGCCTCTACAAGAAGTGGCTGGATGCGGAGTACTTCATGGCTGATGCCACCTCAGATAAACCGCCTTTCACCATCGTTATCCCGCCACCTAATGTCACCGGCTCTCTGCACATTGGGCACGCGCTAGATCTGACTCTCCAAGACATCCTGATACGCATGAAGAGGATGAAGGGTTTTGAAACACTCTGGCTTCCAGGGATGGACCACGCTGGCATTGCTACTCAAAATCTGGTCGAGAAGCAGCTTGCCGCCCATGGCCAATCACGCCACGATCTAGGTCGGGAAAAGTTTGTAGAAAAAGTTTGGGAGTGGAAGCACGAATCTGGTGGATTGATCCTGGAGCAGATTCAACGCCTTGGTGCCAGCGTCGACTGGTCGCGCGAACGATTCACCATGGATCCCGGTCTCTCGCTTGCAGTACGGACAATTTTCAAACGTCTTTATGACGATGGTCTTATCTATCGCGCGGAACGAATCATCAACTGGTGTCCGCGTTGTCTTACCGCACTCTCTGACATTGAAGTTGAGCACTCTGATGTTGCGGGAGAGTTTGTCTCCGTTCGTTATGGTGATGATGACCTGCAAATTACTGTGGCAACCACACGTCCAGAGACAATGCTGGGTGATGGTGCAGTGGCAGTTCATCCAGATGATCCTCGTTATGCCCACATGATTGGTAAGAAGGTATTGCTACCGCTTGCTAACCGCTGGATTCCTATCATTGCCGATGAACTCGTTGATCCGGAATTTGGTACGGGTGCAGTAAAAGTTACAGGTGCACACGATCCAAACGATTTCGAGATGGCTACCCGCCACGGAATCGAAATGCCAATCATCATGAATATCCATGCAGTCATGGAAGGATCTGGAACTGAGTTTGATGGAATGGATCGTTTCGCAGCTCGTGTTGCAGTTGTTGAAGAGCTTAAGTGCCAAGGCCGTGTTGTTAAAGAAGTACGTCCATATGTTCACTCAGTTGGTCATTGCAGTCGCTGCGACACGATCGTTGAACCTCTTCTCTCAAAGCAATGGTTTGTAAAAGTTGGTCCACTTGCAAAGGCTGCTGGCGATGCAGTTCGTGATGGTCGTGTAAAAATTGAACCAGAGGAACTCTCACCGCGTTACTTCGAATGGGTGGATGGAATGCACGACTGGTGTATCTCTCGCCAACTCTGGTGGGGTCACCGCATTCCGGTTTATTACGGTCCGGATGGCGAAGTCGTTGTTTGCGGTCCAGGCGAAGAACCACCAGCAGGTTATGAGCAAGATCCTGACGTTCTAGATACCTGGTTCTCATCTGGACTATGGCCATTTTCGACCATGGGCTGGCCCGAAGAGACAGCTGATTTGAAGAAGTTCTACCCAACCTCTGTCCTTGTTACTGGATACGACATCTTGTTCTTCTGGGTCGCCCGCATGATGATGATGGGGCTCTACGCCATGGATGGCGTTCAACCCTTCGACACTATTGCGTTGCACGGATTGGTTCGTGACAAATTCGGCAAGAAGATGTCCAAGAGTCGTGGCAACGGCGTGGATCCGATTGAGTTTATGGATAAGTACGGCTCTGACTCACTTCGCTTTACT
>CAIMBV010000146.1 GCA_903839355.1 uncultured Actinomycetes bacterium | reverse complement strand
CTATCTTCTTCGACACTGCTCCTCACTTTCTGGCATGGGCGCTAAGTCATGGAGCGGATTTCGTCTCCCCAAATCTTGACGAGGCCGAGGCACTTATAAGTGGCGGGTCGGAGAGTGCATTTCTAGGCGACAACACCAATGGTCGAGATCGTGCGGAGCGTGCAGCACAAACCATCTGCAAACTAGGAACGAAGGTCGCAATAGTGCACGCCGGAGCACTGGGATGCGCACTCGCTTACAAAGACCAGACCATCTGGGTTCCTACAGTAGAAGTTGTGGTGGCGAGCTCTGTCGGCGCAGGAGATTCACTCGCGGCAGGTTTTATTCTGCAGACCGAAGAGCAAGGTCTCAGAGCAGGTCTTGACGATATCGATTGGAAACTCTCGCTCCAATTCGGATCGGCAACTGCGGCAGCAGCATGCGAAATGGGACGTTCGGGAGAAGTAGACCCACTCCATGTAGCGCAGCTATTCGATCAAATCCGCGCATTAGCAGCTTCTGGAAGGTAGTACGCCGTGAATGTTGAACAGTATGCCCGAATGAAAAACGGTGCGGGTTTCATCGCCGCACTAGATCAAAGCGGAGGAAGTACTCCCAAGGCTCTTGCCTTATACGGAGTTGATCCATCAATGTATTCAACAGAGGAAGAGATGTTCGCACTGATGCACGAGATGCGAGTGCGAATCATCACGAGTCCAGTATTTACCAACGACCGAATTCTGGCGGCAATCCTCTTTGAGATGACCATGGAGCGCCTTGTTGAAGGAATCCCAGCTGCAGAGTACCTGTGGAATAGAAAGAAGATTGTCCCGTTCCTGAAGATTGATAACGGGTTGCTACCGATAGTAAATGGCGTCTCCCTAATGAAACCAATTCCAGAGTTGGCCTCCAGGCTCGACAAGGCTAAAAAGTTTGGAATATTCGGTACTAAGGAGCGATCGGTAATTTATGAGCCCAATTTTCAGGGGATTAGCTCCTGTATCGATCAACAGTTTGAAGTAGCCGATGAGGTTTTGGACTCAGACTTGATTCCAATTATTGAACCCGAAGTGGATATCAAGAGCAATGAGAAGCGATATATCGAAGAGATCCTTAAAGGCGCTCTCATGGCGGGGCTCGACTCATTGGAGAGCACACAAAATGTGATGCTCAAACTAACCCTTCCTGACGAAGACAACTTCTACTCAGATGTGGTGCACCATCCCCGTGTACTTCGTGTAGTTGCCCTCTCGGGTGGTTATAGTCAGGAACACGCCGATCAGAATCTGGCGAAGAACGATGGACTGATCGCAAGCTTCTCCCGAGCACTTACGGAAAACTTGAAATACAAACAAACCGAGCAGGAATTTAATTCTGTACTGGATCAATCGATTCAGAATATCTTCCTAGCCTCAACACGCAAGGTGATGAATTAAAGCCATCCTGAGCGTTTAAATGACCTATAAATAAATGCGGTCAACCCAGCCATAACGCTGAGAACAACGTAGTACCCATATTGATATTTAAGTTCTGGAATGTTGTGAAAGTTCATTCCGTAAATACCGGCGATCATGGTTGGTCCTGCTGCAAGTGCAACCCATGCAGATATTTTTCGAACATCAATATTCTGCTGTACCTGAATGTGGGCGAGGTCTGCCTGGAGTACTGAGGTGATGAGGGAGTCCAGACCTGAAGCCTGTTCGCAGGCCTGAATCAGATGATCGGCAGTATCGCGGAAGAATGGTCGAATCTCCTCAGGCACTGAAGTTACCGAACCACTAAATAACCGACTGATTGGAATTATCAATGGCTCAATTGCGTGCTTGAATTCAATAATTTCACGCTTAAGGAAGTAGATCTCTTCGGAGAATGTTTGTCGCTTACCAGTAAAGACTTTGTTCTCAACTGAGACGACTTCTTGTTCCAACATCGTCGCGATGTTTGTGTAACCATCAATGATGCGATCTGCCACGGCATGCAAAACAGAAAATGGCCCCTGCTTCAGAAGCTCCGGTTGATTTTCTAAATCATGCCTTATCGTTGACAAAGGATGCCCTTCACCATGACGGACAGTGACAATGAAGTGAGAGTCGATGAAGCAGAGAACCTCACCCGTGGTGATCTCTTGAGCTTTCTGATCGAAGAAGACGGTCTTGATTACAAAAAAGGTCAATCCCGCGTAATCCTCTAACTTCGGACGTTGCTTGGCATTAATCGCATCCTCGACGGCTAGTGGATGGAAATTCAACTCGCCGACCACGAGATCAAATTCGGCTTGAGATGGCTCCGCGAGTCCTACCCAGACAAATCCACCCTGCTCACGAGCACCATCTACGAGATCAGAGATATCGCTCGTACCATCAATGCGGGCTCCATTTTGATAGAGGGCTATATCAACAATCATGCTGGGAAATATAGCCTCTCTGGAAAAATATTCGATGAGCGCCACATGAACTCACGGATTGCACCAATTGCAAATAGCGGGATCTGCCCGACTCTCCACGCGTAGCTCTAGCTTTTTATAGTCACATTTCACACAACCCAATAGATCGCCTCGAACGGCCTGCTCTACAAAGGAGCTGCAGGCTCTGCATGAGAGACCACGCTCGACCCCTACCTTTCCCCAACCAGGGGTACGACATTCGGGACAGTGCGTGGAGATTCGTACAGCCAAGAGGCGAGCCGCGGCAGCAATGTTTGCTTGCCTAGAAGGAGAGCAATGTGCGCGCAGATCCGATTCCACGATTACTGCACCGGTCGCCGAGTGGCGCGAACATTCGGTAATCGCGGCTTCCAATTCTTGAGCACTCCCGATTCCTTTAATACAGAACAAAGGTGAGGAGTTCTCTGCCTTAACAATCAATCTATGGCGAGGAAAATCAGCTCTCTGAAGAAAGCCACCTAACTCGGCGCCGACAAAGGTTCTCGTTGATGCGGCCCTAATGTCGAGGGAGCGATAGCTCTCGCTAACTACGATGTCGCGCTCCGCATCCACCCAGACCAGATGTTCAATGTCAGAGATTGCAAATGGAATGAAGAGGTCGGGACCGATGGAGCCCTCGGATGCCACTCCGCGCGGCAGGCCTGACACTTTCATTCCAAGACGAGCCTTAGCGAGAGCAGTATCCAGTGGTGAAGCGCTCCGTTCAATATCTCCGGAAAAAGTTCCAAATTTATCGGTATCGAGAGCTCTCTCTATCAACTCGACTCCTAGAACCTCCCTAAAACTAGGCGCCAAGAGCCTCTGCTTCTCATGCTGTGAGGTCAAAACAGCCAGGTGACCGCGATAAATATCAAGGTGGTTCATCTTGCATCTCGAAAAAATCTAGGAGTTGTTACCGATGGAATGAATTGCAATCCACCCCCCTCTCGCCAACTCCGCTAAGGATGAGTTGTCAACGACCTCATCTATAAATTGCTGCGGAGCGGCAATATAAAACTGAAGTCTGATTGGAAGATGTCCCTTGGTACCGCGGGATTCGGCAAGAGCGGATGTACTTATTGATTGCCATGGCAGACCCCTATAGAGCGGCCCATCACTTCCAAGCAATACTCCAGCCTCACCTAAAACGTTATGACGGGTTTTATCCCCGCTACTAAATTTCTGAGGATCGCACACCGCCATGTTGTAAGCAAAATTGATCATCTGCATGACAACTCCAGGTCCAGATAAAATCGTGTTGAGGATCGAACCATCGTGATCCTCGCGCCAGTCGTAATCATGAAGAAATACTCGACTCCCCAAATTTGCACCGTACGTGAGCGAGCGAGGGCCAATGACACATGCTGCGTTTGAGCTAAGTCCCCATTCGGGGAAGACTTGCCACCACGCGACGACAGCTCTCTGATTCAAATCAACGGGGCTTACCAAGGTAGAACTTCCTGGGTAATCGCGCCGTGGCAAGGTAGAGATCCTCGAACGGAGCGATCTGAGAGCGGAGGATCCCGCAGACTCCATTACCGAACTGGTATTTGGATCAAACTCCAGAGTGCCTAGCGTGGTGTTGTGCTCGGCTGCATGGAAGCGAACGGTTACCTCTCCATATGTTGAAGCCAGAT
>CAIMBV010000145.1 GCA_903839355.1 uncultured Actinomycetes bacterium | reverse complement strand
TTGTGGCTGGCCTCGTCGGTACTGTGGTTGGTGCTGTCGCCGGTTACTTTAAGGGCATCACCGATAATCTATTGATGCGTCTGGTTGAGTTCATCATCATCATCCCGGTCGTTATTGTCGGAGCAGTAATTGGATATCACTTTGGCAGTCTGGGAGTGATGGTCTTGGCTCTGATGCTAGGGCTTTTCTCCTGGCCGGGCTTAGCCCGTCTGGTTCGAGGCGAGTTTCTCTCGTTGCGTGAGCGTGAATTTGTTGATGCCGCCCGGGTAGCGGGTGCCAGCAATTCCCGCATTATCTTTAAACATATTTTGCCCAATGCAGTAGGTGTCATCATCGTCGCCGTGACCCTTCTGATGTCCCAGGCAATCTTGTTGGAATCAGCCCTCTCATTTCTCGGCTTCGGTGTCGTTGCTCCAGATGTCTCATTGGGTCTTTTGATTAGCCAGTATCAGGATTCATTTACAACTAGGCCCTGGCTCTTTTGGTGGCCGGGTCTCTTCATCATCGTCATCTGTCTAACCGTGAATTTCATCGGCGATGGATTGAGAGATGCATTTGATCCACGCCAACGTCGCAGAATTGGACGTAAGGAGCGCGAAGAGTCTCGCCAGGCAATTGCGAGCCACAGCGTTGGAGAGAGTAAGTAATGAATGCGGTTACAGCGCAGCGCGAGAGTTCGTTACTTGTGAAAGAGCAACATAACCGCCGCGATGACTCCAATAAGCGCTGCGGTGCCAATGATGGAGTAATTGCGCTCGAAGGTGTCTTCAATGATTGTTGGATTAGCAATCCTGCTGAAGTCAACCATTCTGTATCTGGCTATAGCAGCGGCCGCTCCAGTATCGCTCTCTGGGAGGTCTGCAGGACCAATTTGGACTCCGCGTTCCAGCCCCAAAGTTCTTGGATCTATAGCCTCAATCTTGTCCAAACGGGTGGCTCTTCTAGCTTGTCTAGGAGTAGGACCAGTAGCAGCCCAGGCGCTAATTCTCTTCTCCCGGGTGTAAATCATGAGTGTGAGCCGAGCTTCAACACTTTGGACGCTCTTCCAACTCAACGTATAGGTCTCGATCGGATTAACAATGATGAGGCCTTCATCGAAAAAGATGATTTTAGGGCGAACGTAAGCAACGCTTGCCAAAATAGTAAAGAAAGCGCACCAGAGGGTTACGTCAATGGAGCTGTATCTACTGCTTGTGTACCAGGTGCTAATTACGATACCCAGAAAGAAGAAAAGCAGACATCCGAGCATCACATAACCTTTTCGAGCGCGGAATACCGTGGGATTAGTTCGATTGCTCTCACTCATCATGCTGTAATAGTGTCACAAAAGGCGGAGAAATAATGACAAGTGGTGGTACACCCGTACTCAAAGTTTCAAATTACAGCGTCGAGTTTTGGGTCGATGGTGTTTGGTACCCAGCGGCGGTCAACCTCAACTTTGAACTCTTCCCAGGTAGAACTCTTGCACTAGTAGGGGAGTCCGGATCGGGTAAATCAACGGTTGCAATGGGCATAATGGGTTTGCTCGCCTCTAACTCGAGAACATTTGGTTCGGTGAAGGTAAAAGATGTTGAGATGGTAGGTGCACCTCCGGCAACTCTTCGAAAATTCCGCGGCAAGGAAGTTGCTTATATTTTCCAGGAGCCAATGACAGCTCTCAACCCGGTTTACACAATTGGTTTCCAAATTATTGAAACTATTAGGAACCATTTCGACATGGGTCCTAAAGAGGCCAGAGCGCGCGCAATTGAACTTCTGACACTGGTTGAGATTCCAGATCCTGAACGTTCGGTCGACAAGTATCCTCACCAACTCTCTGGTGGGCAGCGCCAGCGAGCCATGATCGCCCAGGCACTAGCTTGCGATCCAGCTCTCCTCGTTGCCGATGAACCAACCACGGCGCTGGATGTTACGGTTCAAGCCGAGATCCTCGATCTCATGCGTGGATTGCGTACTAAATTAAATTCTGCAATTTTGTTAATCACTCACGATATGGGCGTAGTCGCGGACATGGCCGATGACATCTTGGTGATGCAGGGTGGCAATACCGTTGAATATGGAACAGCCGATCAAATTTTTAATCGCCCCCAGCACCCTTATACCCAACAACTCTTGGCGTCGGTTCCTAAGATCGGTTCCACCAAGATGCGCATTCTTGAGCCGAGCCAATCTGCTGGAAGCCCAGTTCTTAAACTTGAAAACGTAACGATTGAATATCCAAAGCGCGGTCGGATCCCGGCATTTACCGCTGTTAAGGATTTCTCCCTTGAGATTTTCCCTGGTGAGATTGTGGGCCTTGTTGGTGAATCTGGATCTGGAAAGACCACGGTGGGTCGCGCCTCAATCGGATTAATTCCAATCAAAGCTGGAACTCTCACAGTCGTTGGTCAAGATATAAGCCATGCCTCAATGAAGGACCTGCGCCAAATTCGTCGCAACACTGGAATTGTCTTCCAGGACCCTGCCAGCTCGCTCAATCCACGTCTACCAATTGGTGAGAGCATCGGAGAGCCAATTTATTTAGCAGGGATTGCTAAGGGTCAAGAGCTCGGCAAGATGGTTGAAGACCTACTCTCCAGCGTTGAATTACCGCGTAGTTATCGCAACCGGTATCCGCACGAACTCTCCGGTGGTCAGCGTCAACGCGTCGGTATCGCCAGAGCACTCGCACTAGCTCCAGATATCTTGATCGCCGATGAACCTACCTCCGCGCTAGATGTGTCAGTTCAGGCCCGCTTTCTTGACCTGCTGCAAGAGCTGCAAGCGAAATTGAAGTTTGCCTGTCTCTTCATCACCCATGATTTGGGTGTGGTCGACATCCTCTCGCACCGAATTGCAGTTATGCAGAATGGTCGCCTCGTTGAAATCGGTACGAGAGACGAGATTCTCAACCATCCGAAGGATCCGTACACCCAGCGTTTGTTGAGCGCGGTTCCAGTTCCAGATCCTGCCGAGCAGAAGCTTCGCCGTGAAGCGAGATTGGCTGCTAAGTAGCGTTTAGGCGCTACTTGATCACCAGATTCGAACTCGTTCTGACTCTGGTAACCAGAGCGGATCGCCCTCGACCACTCCAAAGGCTGCATAAAATTCTGGCAGGTTCTTCAGAATTTGATTTGCTCTAAATTCTGCGGGGGAGTGTGGATCGGTAGCGATCAACCGCTTTGTCTCCTCAGGACGCAATTTCCCATTCCAAATCTGGGCATAACCGATGAAGAATCTTTGCTCGCCTGTCAGACCATCAATAACGGGCGCAGGTGCCCCCTGGAGCGAAATTTTGTATGCCTGATAAGCCACACAGGCGCCGCCTAAATCTCCGATGTTCTCGCCGATCGTGAGGGCTCCATTTACATGGACCTCGGGCGCATTGGAAGGATGTAGCACCTCGTACTGGTTGATCAGTTTGCGGGTGAGCGCCTCAAATTTGGCTCGATCATCCTCGCTCCACCAATCGTTGAGATTTCCATCGCCATCAAATTTTGAGCCTTGATCATCAAATCCGTGACCGATCTCGTGGCCAATTACCGAACCGATACCCCCATAATTGACGGCATCATCTGCCTCAAGATTGAAGAAGGGCGGTTGCAATATCGCTGCCGGAAAGACGATCTCGTTGTAGAGCGGGTGGTAATAGGCGTTTACCGTTTGTGGCGTCATACCCCATTCTTCGCGGTCGATAGGGGTACCAATCTTGGAAAAGTTGAACTCTTGAGCGAAGGTTGTAACTGCTTCTAGATTCGCGATGA
>CAIMBV010000144.1 GCA_903839355.1 uncultured Actinomycetes bacterium | reverse complement strand
TCTTTGCTCTATGGCTACTTTCCCAATCATTCTTCGTGATCAAGGCATTCTGCCCATGGTGCCTCTTAGTAACAGCCTCGACAATCACAGTCTTCTCAACCATGACCCGAATAAACATCATGGAAAATACCTGGGGGCTTTCAGAGGAGCGCCAAGCGAAGCTCATTGATTTTCTCAACCGCGGTTGGGGTCGAGTCGCTTACACCTTTATCTACTGCTTCTTAGGTATCGCAATTGTCCTGAAATACGGCAAGTACTTCCTCTAACCCCTCGAGGCTCTAGGCGTTTTAACTCTTAAAGAAAGAGCGTGACCAGCGCCAGTAGAGCAAGAACTAGTGGAGGAACAAGAGGCTCTTTGCGCTTGCGGTGGGTATTGGCGGCCCCCAACATAAGAACGATCAAGCCGATTGCAGCCGGAACTCGTAACCACTTGGCCACGCCAACAGCAGGAGGCAGAATCAAACCTGCCGATCCAAGCACTTCTGCTAGTCCAATCAACTTAACTTGTGGCTCAGTAAAATCGCTTACCCAGCCGGCGTTCTTGTTCGCGAGCAGCTTCTCTCTCGGCGTGACCAATTTGAACAACCCAGTTCCAAAGAAGCCGAAGGCAGTAATTCCAGCAACGATCCAATATCCAACGCTCATTATTAATTCCTCGCTTTAAAGTAGGGGTTAAAGATAACGCCAAAGAACTCAAAAATCCTTTTGCATTGCTAATTGTTCTCCGGAAGATCAGCAAAATCCTTCTTGACTTGGTTGTACCAACCCATTCCAGCAAATGGATTCTTCCAGCGCCCTTTCATGGCTTTGAATGCATCCTCGTGCGAAGAGTCCCCATTTTTAACGGCTTCACGAAGATGCGTGTCCTGAGCCTTGATAATTACATTTGCATCATCGCCGCTATGAGTCTGATCGCATGGGCCACCAAGTTGTTTGCAGGTCATAGTTTTCATTTAACGTCCTTCCGTGGCTTCTTCTTTTTTGGTAGTGGAAGTTCATCTGCGGTTAATTTAACCAGTGCAGTCAACCAATCATGATCGTTGAGTTTGGAGCTTGAAATCTTGTAACAGGGTTTTGCTCCAGGATATGGAAAGCCCGTCCCAACCCTTCCAGCAATTTCCTTGCCGGCTTCGGTAGGTCTAATAAAGAAAGTGTTATCGCAAATGAGGCCAAACATCTTCCCTTTGAAATACAACCCAAATTCTCCGAACATGGGCCGCGCATCAACTTGCAATGGCTCTAACTTGCTCAACACCTTCTGAACAAACGCCTTATCCGAAGCCACATCTTGACCATACTAGTTGCCAGCGATTAACAGAAGAGCCAAATCCCTAGTTTCTCATTCAAGAAGAGGGCGGAGTTCGACCTTCCGGTTACACGCTTTGGAGCCGGCGAAGGCCAACTTACGGGCATGGTTTAAATCATCGGCCTGGATTAACCAGAAGCCGCTGTAATGCTCTTGGCCTCCAAATAGAGATCGCCCCGTCTCTTGATTCAAGTTATTTCGGTTGTCGATAACTGTTGAATCGTTAGGTGAGGCTAGGCCCGTTCCAAAAACCCAATTTCCATTCCGTTGCAACTCATCATTAAAAATGTCGATAGCCACCATCTCATCATCAGTAGCAGAGATCCAGCGGTCATCTATGACGAAAATAATGAATTTAGAGCTCATTAATTTCCCCCATTAGCAAAAGTCCACTGGTCGAGTAGATCCAGACTAATCACATCCATATTGTGAAAAGCCAAGATGTCAGCAATCTGAGTGCGGTGCTCAGTCGCATGGTGAACCACTGATGCAAGAACTGTTGTGGTCATAAACTGAACTGCTTCACCACGGCGCACGAAGCGCAGAAGTTTGTCAGGGAGATCAATCAAGGTAAGCAACTTTGCATCATTCGCGAGGGAATCTTCGGCTAATTGCCTCAGGCCTTCGGCGGTGTGCGGGTAATCAACCTCAGGTGGCAATTCCAGACTTTGCGCTCTTGAAATAAATCTCCCCTGACCATGGACTATATGCGTCGCAATGTTAGCTACGGTCCACTCTGGGTTCGCGCCATGAAATTCGAGCGCTGGGGTTGGCAATTCACTCAATTGAATAAAGAGTTTG
>CAIMBV010000143.1 GCA_903839355.1 uncultured Actinomycetes bacterium | reverse complement strand
CCCCAAAACCCCAAAACCCCGTGAGATGAATAGTGAAAGAGTTATATGTAAATGCATTTTAGATTTTATCGATAACAAAGAGTGTCACCCGTCCTGGCCGAAGTTTGAGGTGAACTCTATCTGTCTCTCGAGATCAGCTGTTGAAACTGAGGGCTTGATGCGAGATATGGCCTGGTAGAAGTCATCGATGGTCACATCTGGAGCCTTTAGCTTGCTGGGCTCAATCTGGAACAGAGTCATGTCAATGCCGCTCGGATCTGAGGGATTAGTGGGCTCAAAGAAGCCATCTGGGGTCCTGCGGAACTTAGTGGCTGTTTGGCAGCGGCGAACAGGCATCATCATTGCCTCCTTCACGACGACCGTGATATCAGAACCTGAATATCCATCGGTTTCCTTGGCCAACTCAATGTAGTCCTCCTCAGTGAGCGCATTCGGAGTCTTTCCCAGGCGGATCTTGAACTGGACAACTCGTGCGTGAACCTCAGGCAGAGGGATATAGATACGCTTCTCGAATCGGCGTCTAATGGCTGGATCGAGCTCCCAAGGAACGTTCGATGCTCCTAGGACTAGAATGCCATCGTTATCGTTGCCGACTCCTTGCATTTGTACGAGGAACTCAGTCTTGATGCGGCGAGAGGTCTCGTTCTCACCCTCGCTTCTGCTTCCACAGAGTGAGTCAACCTCATCGATGAAAATAATGGCGGGCTTATTCTCTCTTGCAAGTTTGAAGAGCTGCTTGACGAGGCGTTCTGACTCACCCAGCCACTTGCTCACCAGGTCTGAAGAACTGATGGAGAAGAAGGTTCCGTCGGCCTCAGTTGCGCATGCCTTAGCCAAGTAGGACTTTCCAGTACCTGGAGGTCCATAGAGCAAGATACCCCTCCATGGTTTCCTCTCACCTGTGAAGAGCTGAGGGAACTTAGTAGGCAAGATAACAGCCTCTTGGAGTGAAGCCTTAGCTTGGTCGAGACCAGCCACATCAGTCCACTTCACGTTGGGCTTCTCTCGCACGATAGCAGAGCTGAGCGCATCTTGCAACTTCTTCTCTTCTTCGTTTTCCTTATCTCCACCGCCACCGCCGCCACCACTTGGGTCTCTAATCAGTACTCTTAAGCTTTTCTTCTTACTTGGGTTTCTGAGCAGCTGCCGATCCACCGCCTTGCGGTGATGCCTCAGGCTGGAGAACCTGCTTCTTGAGATATGTAGCTCTCTCAAAGTACTCCTCAGCCTTACGCTTGTAGATCTCTACCAGCTTGGGGTTTTTCTCGTCTAAAATAGAATGGTATGATGAATCCGACTCGCAAAATTAGATAGACTTCGTCAGGTGCCTGACTTTATGCCCCACTTACACTTTATCATGTGAGAGAATATGTCGAGTGCCTTCGTGTAGTACTCAAAGGCTAGGGGATAGTTTTTCTCTTGCTCAGCCTGATTGGCGTCCTTGCCATACTTGGCAACCTTGTCTCTGTAGGATGAGAGATCGCTCATTATTCAATCCCGAGCTCTTTAGATTTATAATATTAATGTATATATAAAATCTTTCAATCGGAGAATAGGTGGGGTTTTGGGGTTTTGGGGT
>CAIMBV010000142.1 GCA_903839355.1 uncultured Actinomycetes bacterium | reverse complement strand
GGATTTGAACCCTCGAAAGGTTGCCCTTTACACGCTTTCCAAGCGTGCGCACTCGGCCGCTATGCGAATTCTCCAGTGCTGAAGCCTCTCGGCCTGCGGGTCGTAGCCTATCGGCTCTGGAAACTATGATTACCCACAGATCCTCCGTGCGGCGCTACCGTGCTGAACTCCCCCAGGACCGGAAGGTAGCAAGGGTAGGTGCGCTCTGGCGGGTGCGCGGAGGATCCCTATTAAAAGGAGAACGGTGTCACTCGCTCTATATAGAAAGTATCGCCCCTCGACCTTCGCTGAGGTCATCGGGCAGGAGCATGTCACCGTGCCGCTATCCAACGCCCTGGGATCAGGCAATATCCATCACGCATATTTATTTAGCGGTCCGCGTGGATGCGGTAAGACCTCCAGCGCTCGCATCATGGCTCGCTCCCTTAACTGCGAAAAAGGTCCAACACCAACTCCCTGTGGCCTCTGCCAATCCTGCAAGGATTTAGTTGCCAATGGTCCAGGTTCAATCGATGTTATGGAACTCGATGCCGCCACTCACGGCTTGGTAGATGATGCACGCGATCTGCGCGACAAAGCTTTCTTTGCGCCGGTCACATCCCGTTACAAGATTTACATTATTGATGAGGCGCACCAACTTGGACCCGGCGCTGCTAACGCGCTACTCAAAGTTGTAGAAGAGCCGCCTCCACATGTCATCTTTATCTTTGCAACAACCGAGCCAGATAAATTGATCTCCACAATTCGCTCACGTACCCACCATTATCCATTCCGCTTGGTTCCACCTGGAGTTCTTGCGACTCATCTCGAGAAGATTTGCGATCTTGAAGGCATCAAAGTTGCTAAGGGAGTGATTCCGCTTGTCGTTCGTTCAAGTGGTGGCTCGGTTCGTGATGCACTCTCTGTGCTTGGACAGTTATTAGCTGGAGCGGGCCCAGATGGAGTTACTTACGAGATCGCGGTTCAGTTGTTGGGTTTCACAGACGGTGCTCTTCTTGATGAAGCAATCGATGCTCTCGCCGCGCACGACAGCACAACAATTTTTAACACTATTGATCGTGTCATTGAATCCGGGTTAGATCCACGTCGATTCACTCAAGATTTCTTGGAGCGCTTGCGCGATCTCATTATTGTTGGCGCCGTTAAAGAGAACGCCTCACATGTACTTCGAGATTTCCCAGAAGATCAATTAGATCGAATGCGCACTCAGGCCAATTTAATCGGCGCTGCTACCTTGATTAGAGCCGCAGATATAACGTCATTGGGCCTGACCGAGATGCGTGGTGTAACTGCGCCCCGCTTGATCTTGGAGCTCATCTGTGGACGTATCTTGCTTCCAACAGCAGATGACGCTGCTCTGGTTGCACGTTTAGAACGACTTGAGCGCGGAGTGAATCTTGTTACACATTCGACCCCAGTGCTTGACGAACCTGTTGCGGTTTCTGCTCCAAAGGCTAAACCCGTTGTTGCTGAACCAACTCCAGCACCAGAAGTGAAAAAACCAATTCGCGCTGCCGCTCCTGAACCATCACCAAATCAACCAGTGGGTCCAGTCGACATTTCTGCGCTACGAAGGTTGTGGCCCGAGGTTATCGAGAATGTAAAGAAGCGCCGTCGCCTTACTTGGTCTCTATTATCCGCAAGCGCACAAGTACTTGCAGTTGATGACAAGGCGATCACTGTAGGTATCGTGAATGCCGGAGCACGTGACTCATTTGTAAGAAGCGGTAGCGAAGAGATTCTTGCTGCAGCTTTTCAGGATGTGACGGGATTGGTTCGAAAGATTGATGTGGTAGTTGATCCATCAATCAACGCTCCGCAATATGAACGCACTACTGAAGAACCAACTGATGCCGATCAACTTTCAGGAACTGCACTTCTTGCGCGCGAACTTGGAGCGCAAGTCATCAGAGAATTCGAACGTTGATGTACGAAGGTGCGATTCAAGATTTAATTGATGAGCTAGGTCGCCTTCCGGGTATTGGACCCAAGTCTGCACAGCGCATCGCTTTTCACATTATTCAATCAGAGCGGGTTGATGTGACTCGTCTCGTTGATGTGCTTCGTACTGTAAAGGAGCGAGTCAAATTTTGCGTTGAGTGTGGCAACATCTCAGAGGAGGATCTCTGTCGGATCTGTCGTGATCCGCGGCGGGATGGCTCGCTCATTTGTGTGGTTGAAGAGAGTAAAGATGTCATGGCGATCGAAAAGACGCGCGAGTTTCGCGGCAAGTATCACGTCCTAGGCGGGGCGATTTCACCCATTGATGGAATTGGACCAGAAAATCTGCGAATCCGGGAGTTGATGGTCCGACTCGGGGACACCACGATTCAGGAGTTGATCATTGCAACGGATCCCAATCTCGAGGGGGAGGCGACCGCCTCATATCTCATCCGCCAGATAAAGCCGCTGGGGATCAAGGTCAGTCGACTCGCTTCAGGGCTTCCTGTCGGCGGGGATCTGGAATATGCCGATGAGGTCACTCTCGGTCGCGCCTTTGAGGGTCGCCGGATCGTCGAATAGATCTGATCTCATTATTTGGGACCCATGAGCGTCTTGAATAGTAAGACGGTACCTAATACTCGAATTATTTATGACAAAGTTCTCGTATGGGTTTAATTGTCCAAAAATATGGCGGCTCCTCCGTAGCTGATGCCGAGGGGCTAAAGCGCGTGGCCGGTCGCATTGTTGCGACGAAGAAGGCTGGTCATCAGGTCGTCGTGGTGGTCTCTGCAATGGGAGATACCACTGATGAACTGATTGATCTCGCCAATCAAGTTACTCCGATGCCAAATGGCCGTGAACTCGACATGCTGCTTACCGCCGGAGAGCGAATCTCGATGGCTCTCTTGGCGATGGCCATTGGAAATCTGGGCCACGAGGCGATGTCATTCACGGGATCACAAGCTGGAGTTATTACAGATTCCACTCACGGTAAGGCGCGCATCATCGATGTTGCACCTGGTCGAATTCGTGAAGCGCTAGAAGGTGGCCACATCGCCATCGTCGCTGGCTTCCAAGGCGTATCACAAGACACTAATGATGTAACAACGCTTGGTCGCGGCGGATCAGACACCACCGCAGTTGCGCTCGCCGCAGCACTGGATGCAGATGTCTGTGAAATTTATACCGATGTCGATGGTGTGTACTCAGCCGACCCTCGTGTTGTTCCATCGGCTCGCAAGTTAACAACCGTTACATATGAAGAGATGCTTGAGCTCGCTGCAAGCGGAGCAAAAGTCTTACACCTGCGCTGCGTGGAATATGCACGTCGCTATAACTTACCAATCCACGTACGTTCTTCATTTTCAAACTTAGAAGGCACCTGGATCGTCAATGATCATCCCGAAGGAGCAGAAGATATGGAACAGGCAATTATTAGTGGAATCGCCCACGATAAGAGCGAAGCAAAGATCACAATCGTTGGGGTTCCAGACCGCACAGGTGTTGCTGCGCGCATCTTCCAAGCAATTGCTGATTCCGCAATCAATATCGACATGATTGTGCAGAACGTCTCCGCAGCTGCAACCGGGTTGACCGATATCTCCTTTACCCTGCCAAAGAGCGATGGGGCAGAAGCAACTGCGCTCCTTAAAGATATTCAAGGCGAGATTGGATTCGCATCGCTTCTTTACGACGATCAGGTTGGCAAGTTGTCCCTCGTCGGTGCCGGAATGAGATCTCACCCTGGTGTCACTGCAACATTCTTTGCATGCTTGGCAGATGCAGGACTTAATATCGAGATGATTTCGACATCAGAAATCCGTATCTCGGTAATTGTGCGCGACACCGACCTTGAGAAGGGTGTTAAGGCAGCACATACCGCCTTTGAACTAGATAGTGCCGATGAAGCCGTTGTATATGGAGGAACTGGACGATGAGTAAGAAGCCATCACTTGCAGTAGTGGGAGCAACTGGCGCAGTTGGAACTGTCATGCTCGATATTTTGAGCAAGCGTCCCAATGTTTATGGCGAGATTCGCTTGATCGCGTCTGCGCGTAGTGCGGGAAAGAAGTTAACGGTTCGCGGCGAAGAGGTAGAGGTTGTTGCAATCTCACCCGAGGCTTTTGATGGAATTGATATCGCAATGTTTGATACGCCAGATGAGATCGCGGGTGAGTGGGCACCGATTGCAGCTTCTCGCGGTGCAGTCGTAGTTGATAACTCAACCTTCTTCCGCATGGATGATCAAGTTCCTCTCGTTGTGGTTGAAATTAATCCACAAGAAATCAAGAACCGTCCTAAGGGAATCATCTCGAACCCAAACTGCACCACGATGACAATGATCGTTGCGATGGGCGCGCTACATAAGGAGTATGGTCTTAAGGAGCTCTTTGTATCTTCTTATCAAGCCGTCTCGGGCATGGGCGTCACCGGACCAGAGACCTTGCGCGCGCAGATCTCTGCAGTTGCCGGAACTCATCTCGGCGAACAACCTGGTGATCTTCGCACCGTTATCAAAGATTTTGGAGCCTTCCCTGCGCCTCTTGCTCTTAACGTAATTCCTTGGGCTGGATCCCTGAAGGCCGATGGTTACTCTTCAGAAGAGACCAAGGTTCGTTTTGAATCTCGCAAGATTTTGGGTCTACCTAATTTGAAGGTTGCAGTCACCTGCGTGCGCGTTCCAGTGATCACCACTCACTCGCTCGCAGTGCATGCTGTCTTCGATAAAGAAGTTACTCGCGAGGGGGCACAGAACCTACTCAAGAACTCCGCTGGCATCGAGTTGTTAGATGATCCAGAAAATGGAATTTGGCCAACCCCTGCAGATGTTGTGAACACCGATCCCACCTGGGTGGGTCGAGTACGTCGTTCTTTCGATGATGATCACGCACTCGATCTCTTTATGTGTGGTGACAACCTTCGTAAAGGCGCCGCACTCAACACCGCCCAAATCGCTGAGTTGGTAGCGGCCGAATTCACTAATTGATGCTGCATAGAACAGAAGATCTTCACCTCGCTCGGCAGTGGGCAGAAGATCTTCTGGATGGGCACAATGCTGCCAAGTACTACATGTCGGAGCAGAATTTCATTGCCGCCTTCAAAGTTGATAACTCATTCTCATTCATAGTTAAAGGTGAACCTTTTTATGGCCACCTTTATGGTGATGAGGCATTTTTAGATCCGCGTTGTAAAGATATAGCGGTGATAGGAAGTTTTCAATCTCCGGAATTTGAGGTGCGCGGTGGTGGATTTCAATTTTGGGAGATCGAAACTGGGGGTGCTAGCGGTCCAATAGAACTGCTCTCTGATGCCGAAGAGATCAGCGAATTAATTCATGGACACGCTCCAGATTCTTCGGTCCTACCTGGTGATCCTGAAGAGATTTTTTGGGGCGGAATTCGAAATGAGCTCAAAGAACTAGTTGCTTGCGCAGTAGTTGTTAAGTGGCAATCGGGGCACCATGTGATGGCATCAGTCGTCACACGCACGCAAGATCGTGGGCGAGGTTATGCAACTGCGCTCAGTGAAGGAATTGCATCACACGCGCACCAACTAGGAATTCCCCATTTGGGACTAGGTGTCCGAACCGGCAACCTTGCCGCCCAGCGCGCATATGAGAAAGCTGGCTTTAGAAAGTTGGGATCTTTTACAAACTACTCTCGAGAGTAATTAGTGAAACCTCGGGTGGTGATGCCACCCGGATCCGGGCAAATGGTGAGGTTCCCATTCCTGCGGAGACATTGAGCCACGGCTCCCCAGCAATTCGAGAGACGCCACGCGCTCGCCAATTAGGAAGATCGCAATTTGTCGTGAGAGCTTTAGAGCCTCCTGGCCAGGGAAGCCTTACCTGGCCGCCATGTGTGTGACCCGCAAAGATCACATCGAGTTGGTCTCGTGACATCGCTTCTATGATCCGTAAATACGGTGCATGTGTAATCCCGACCGCTAGATCACATTCCGCTGCCGGCCCAGCCACCTTTGAATAATCATCGCGCTCAAGGTGTGCATCGTCAGTACCGCGAAATTCAATAACAGACTCTTTGATCTTAAGCGTTGCGCGCTGGTGATTAAGATCTTTCCAACCGCGATCTACGAGCCCACTACGTAACTCTTCAACTGGCAACAATTCACCCAGAACTCTTCTCCCGTGATCCTTTAATAAATATGTAAAAGGGTTCTTTGGTTTAGGTGCGTAATAGTCATTTGACCCGAAGACAAATACTCCTGGGATGTCTAAAAGTTCTTTGAGTGAATCCAAAACAACCGGCACTGCCGCTTCGTGAGCAAGAAAATCTCCCGTGCTAATTATCAAATCGGGCTCGAGGGCGGCGAAACTCTTGATATCAGAGATCTCAACGGCACGATTGGGAGTTAAATGGAGATCAGAAAAATGCAGCACCCGAATTGCCTCGTGTCCAGGTGGGAGAACTGGGAGAGTAGCCTCGCGTAGTCGATAACTCATAGGCATGAGAAGATACCGCTATGGGACTCAAAGAGGTACTGCAGAGCGATCTCACAGAGGCAATTCGCTCGCGCGATGAACTGAAGTCGGGAACTATTCGTATGGTCCTGACTTCAATCACCAATGAAGAAGTTTCCGGCAAGACGGCTCGCACGCTCACAGAGCCTGAAATCATTACGGTTCTCTCACGTGAGGCAAAGAAGCGCCGTGAGGCTGCAGAGGCGTTCGCCGAAGGCGGTCGCCCAGATCGTGCAGAGCGCGAAAAATTAGAGGGTGAGTTCATCACCACATATTTGCCAGCTCAACTCTCTGAGGCAGAGATCAAGGAGATAATTGCAGCGGCTATTGCAGAAACCGGCGCCACTGGTCCCGCTGGTATGGGTCAAGTTATGAAGATCGTCTCCCCGAAGATTGCAGGCAAGGCCGATGGTGGCACAGTATCTGCGCTGGTGAAGGCCGCGCTTACAGGAGGAAACTCATGACCAAATTCGAATATGTCACTGTCCCGCTGTTGACTCATGCAACTAAGCAGATCCTCGACAACTGGGGTTCTGAAGGTTGGGAGTTAGTACAAGTAGTACCTGCGCCTGGAGGCGGAGACAATTTAGTTGCGTATATGAAAAGGGTAGTCTTGTGAAAAAGGAGAATATATAAATGGATGTCCGCGCCAAACTCGCAGAACTCAATCTCACTCTTCCCACTGCTGCGCTTCCGGTCGCTGCATATGTGCCAGCAGTTCGCACCGGTAATTTAGTATTTACTGCAGGTCAACTACCGCTTGTCGATGGAAAGATTCCTTACACTGGAAAAGTTGGTGGTCCTGTGACACCTGAGCAGGCAAAGGAGATGGCACAGGTCTGCATTCTCAATGCACTCGCCGCGGTCGAACTTGTTGCACCTGTCGATTCCATCGTTAAAGTGGTTCGAGTCGTGGGATATGTAAACGGAGTTCCTGGATTTATCGCAGCGCCCGGCGTAGTAAACGGAGCTTCCGAAGTTCTCAT
>CAIMBV010000141.1 GCA_903839355.1 uncultured Actinomycetes bacterium | reverse complement strand
TGAGTGGATGCCGCGTTCGACGCCAAACTTCTCTATCTCGCTGATGATCAGATAAAAGTAACTCTCGCTATCGGTTTGTCCGCGGCGCAGCACGGCGTACTTCGGTTCGATAAATGGATCGAGTGACTCTGGCGGAATCAGAGCACCGTTGTGGGTAAAGGAGTAATCCCGATAGGTGAAGGGGTGGGTGTTGCCCTCGTTGATCGCAAGGTTTCCAGTGGCCCAACGCAGATGGAGCAAGGCACCATTTGTCTTTAGGTTGTGAGCCGCCTGATCAAAGGCTTTGCTCTCTTTGGCTCGAGTCGGTTCAATTAAAAGCTCCGGATGTTCTTGCTCGTTGCAAGCGGCAATTCCCCATCCATCGCCGTGGCGAGCAGATAGTGCTGCGAATTCAGCGAACTCTTCGCCTGCCGCCTCTACCAAGGTCTGCTCTTGTACCGAGACAAAGCCCATCAACCGACACATCTTTTACTGGTCCCTTGCTTAACTATTTGTATCGAAGAAGACGTTCTTTGTTTCAGTAAAGGCATCCAGCGCATCTGGTCCGAGTTCACGGCCAAGACCTGATTGCTTGTATCCGCCAAATGGAGTCCAGTAACGGACTGATGAGTTGGAGTTGACTGAAAGATTTCCTGCCTCAACCGCGCGTGAGACGCGGACTGCACGGCCAATGTCGCGGCTCCAGATAGAACCTGAAAGTCCGTACTCCGAATCATTTGCGAGTCTGATCGCATCGGCCTCATCGTCGAATGGCAGAACTGAAACAACCGGTCCAAAGATCTCTTCACGATAGGTGCGATCTGATGTCGACTTAGCAAGTAGAACGGTTGGAGCCATCCAGTAACCATCACCGCTTGGCTTTGTACCTTCGAAGGCGATCTCGCTTCCTTCTGGAACATATTCGCGCACGCGAGCGAGTTGTCCAGCCGAGATGAGTGGACCCATCTCTGCTGTTTCGAGTTCAGGTGATTCGACGCGGAATTTTTTAACTGCAACCTCAAATTTTTCGAGGAATGAATCGAGCACAGAACGTTGTACCAAGATACGTGAGCGGGCGCAGCAATCTTGTCCAGCATTATCAAAGACCGCGCCGGGTGCTCCCGCCGCGGCCTTCTCGATATCGGCATCGGCAAAGATGACATTGGCGCTCTTGCCGCCGAGTTCAAGCGTGAGGCGCTTAACCTGATCTGCGCATCCGCGCATGATGCCCTTGCCGACAGTGGTCGAGCCGGTAAATACAATTTTGCGGACGAGAGGGTTGGTGACAAAACGCTCACCAACAACGCTTCCCTTACCAGGGATGACATTGAAGACGCCTTCTGGAATTCCGGCAATGAGGGCGAGTTCACCCAAGCGGATTGCTGTTAATGGTGTGAGCTCTGCAGGCTTGAGCACAACGGTATTTCCGGCAGCAAGAGCGGGAGCAAATCCCCACCCTGCGATTGGCATTGGAAAGTTCCATGGGACGATGATTCCTATTACTCCCAATGGCTCCTTGAAAGTGATATCGATTCCATTAGGAACTGGAATCTGTCGTCCAAAGAGGCGCTCTGGTGCGGCGCTGTAATAGTTGAGACAGTCGCGCACATTGCCAGCTTCCCACCGTGCGTTGCCAATGGTGTGTCCAGAGTTCAGAACTTCGAGCTGCGCTAACTCTTCGATGTGCTCATCGACGACGCGAGCAAAATTACGCAGCAACTTGGCTCGATCTCCGGGATTTACTAAGCGCCAACTTTCAAAGGCCTTATTTGCCTTTTGAATTGTGGCATCAGCGGTTGCAAGATCCGCGAGCTCAATCTCTTTAACAGGAGTCGCGGTGGCAGGATTAATGACGGTATATGTGCTCATGATAAATAGATACCTTACATGCGTTCGAAGTTACGGAAGCGCTCCCAGTCGGTGACTGCGCGCCCAAAGGCATCGATCTCAGTGTCGGCCATGTGGGTGTAGTGCTTCTGCACATCGGCCCCAAAGGTCTTCTTAACCCATTCGCTATTAGCCCAGAGATCGCGCGCCTCCTGCAAAGAGGTTGGAACGCGGGCGGTATCTAGAGCGTAGGCGTTGCCTTCGAAGGCAGGCTCAAGAACTAATTCGTTCTCAATTCCATCCAGGCCTGCAGCTACCATTCCGGCAACAGCTAAGTATGGGTTGGCATCACCACCTGGAACACGGTTCTCGATACGAAGTGAGTGTCCTTGACCGACTAGGCGCAGCGCACACGTGCGGTTGTCGCGCCCCCACTTAAGAGCGGTAGGAGCGAAAGTGCCGTACTGGTAGCGCTTGTATGAGTTGATGTTAGGAGCGAAGAGCAAGGTGAGCTAACGCATATGAGCCTGAATTCCCGCCAAATAGTTACGACCTAGAGGGGAGAGGCCATCACCAGCATCGCCGGCAAGAACGGCGCGAAACCGCGCGCGGCGATCGGCATAGGTCATGGCTGGCTCCCTCGTGTGTGCCCGGCTAGTCTCGCGCAGAAGAGTCGAGAAGGG
>CAIMBV010000140.1 GCA_903839355.1 uncultured Actinomycetes bacterium | reverse complement strand
CCCCAAAACCCCAAAACCCCATTATCCTTGGGGAGATAGGCAACGTTTATATAAAAAAGCGGCGTTGGTAGTTAATAGAGAATATGAAGATGGAGTGAAGCTTAGAAATTAAATAGCACTCGATTGAGGACTCTCACGTGAGTGTAAAATAACTACAGTTGTCAGTGCTGAGTCTGTCTCGCCCTGATAAGCGAGGTCAAAACTCTATTGATAAATCGTCTCAGCATTGCGTAGCAGCTACGTCACTTGTAACTGCAGTCTCCTGCGAAATAAATTTATTTCACTGACCTCCAACAGTCACTGAGGAGGCACCAGGGTTTGCCAGCCAGGAATACAGACCTAGGGTCAGAGTGTTGGCTAGGGGGCGGTAGAAAAGGGCACTCATTAGCTCTGCGCTGACGTCGGGTCTGTTGAGAACCTCGTTGAAAAAGGGCGGCATGGCCGAGCGGTAGTCGTTAGACTTGGCGGCAGCGCAACCTGCAATGGCAAGCTGGCCATTTAGGGCGGAGAGGGTGTCTGGCTTCAAGCATGCTGCCTAGCATAGTAGGCGGGTCAGGTCTCTCGCCTCTTACTGGTTCACAAAGTAGCGAGCGACCTCTAGAGAGGAACGGATTACTCGTTGATCGCGCAAGAAGGTCTCGCTAACAAGTTCCTTGAGAGCACCCTTGGTCTTGGGGGCTACGATGGTCTAGGAGATCCAATCCTTTCCGAAAACTTTAGAATCCTCGACAAAGCGCGAGTCCTTGACGCCTCCTTTAAGTAGGACGATGAGTGCATCATGCACCTGCTTGTTTTTGAACATTCGCTCTAGATAGGATAGGCCTTCCTTCTTGACTTCGTTTGAGCCGACGACCTCGATCACCTCTGATACGAGGCCCTCTAGCAGCCATCGCTTCAGAGAGACCAGATCAGAGATAGGCTTCTCCTCAAAAGTCTGCAAGGGTTGAGTGGGTTGGGCAGAGGACTCAACAGAGTTGAATCCGTATGCCCCGCAAGCGAAGAAGAGCATGGGCAGGTACGTGATTCGTGGGTAGCTTGACAGATGTTGCACAAAGATTTTGAATTTGTTGAATACTGCGCACACGCTGGAGCTTGCGCTCGATACCACAGCGACAGTCTGGTTTGATCTAGACAGGATGTGCTTGGCAAGTTCTCGTGTGTGCATCATAATGCGCTCTTTCCTAAGAGCAAGCTCGGCTGACTTGATATTCGCTCTTGCCTCCATATCAAGCCTAATCAGCTCATAATTCCTTCGGATGACAAGCGGAAGACTTGAGTTACCAACGGCGGAGCTTTATGGTTGAAGTGTCAGAACAGAGCTAGAGAAAGCTCGAGACTGAGACCGAAGAAGGCTAGTGCCCGAAGGGGCAGTTGTGTGTGATAGATGTTGGGGCCGGACGGACGAAGATGTAGAGTGCTCCATATTTGTTGTTTCGACGGCTTCTAATAATCTAATAACCTACTATGATTCTTAATTAGGCTTATATATACGTCACATCCAATGCCTTCGGGGTTTTGGGGTTTTGGGGTTTTGGGGAGATCGGAAGAGCGTCGTGTAGGGAAAGAGTGTCTTCGCCTGTGTAGATCTCGGTGGTCGCCGT
>CAIMBV010000139.1 GCA_903839355.1 uncultured Actinomycetes bacterium | reverse complement strand
GGATAACAGCAATGGTCTTTACATTGAGTGTGACATCTTCACCGGTTACACCGTTACCGCGAGTGAGTGCTTGGACTAATTTGCCGTCGCGGTAGAGCAGGTTGATTGCGAGGCCATCAACTTTTACTTCGCAGAGCCAGGTGTTCTTTACTCTGGCTTTCTCGATTCGGTCGAACCAGGTAGCCAGTTCATCGAGACCAAAGACATTGTCGAGTGAGGTCATGCGCTGGATGTGATCGCGCGCCTCAAATCCCGTGGCAAATCCCCCACCGACTATTTGGGTTGGGGACTCTGCAGAGCGGTATTGCGGATATTTGTTCTCGAGCGCTTCGAGCTCTTTTAACTTGGCGTCGAACTCGGCATCACTAATGATGGGTTTATCGAGGATGTAGTAGCGGAATTGATGGTCGCGAAGTTCTTCGGCCAGGGCTGCTATCTGCTCGGCTACCTTCGCTGACATATGCAAAAACTACAGGGTGGCACTGACGGTGGCGGAGCCGACAACCCGATCGCCATCGTAAATAACTAGACCTTGACCGGTGGCGAGTCCAAGAAGTGGCTCATCAAGCACAGCAGTAATAGATGTATCGGTGGCGGTGTAGGTACAAGGCAATGGCGCTCCATGAGCGCGGATCTGGGCAAAGCCGCGATGCTCTGTATTGAATACTGGAGGCAGTCCGCACCAGATTGGTTTTTCACCAGTGATTGCAGTGACGGCAAGAGCATCCTTCGTGCCAACGACAACAGTGTTGGACTTTGGTTCAATCTTTAGAACATAACGCGGAACTCCACCGGCGGCAGGAACGCTTAATCCAAGTCCGCGGCGTTGACCGATTGTGTAGGTATAAGCACCTTGGTGGTCACCGACCTGATTGCCTTCTTCATCAAGGATCGGGCCAACCTCGCTACCTAACTTGTCGCGCAACCAACCAGCGTTGTTGCCCGACGGAATAAAACAGATGTCATGGCTATCAGGCTTGTTAGCAACATAAAGTCCGCGCGCCTTAGCTTCTTTGCGCACATCTTCCTTCTTGGTATCCCCCAAAGGAAACATAGCGCCAGCAATCTGCTTGGCATTCAAGACTGCCAATACGTACGACTGATCCTTGAGAGGATCCACAGCGCGATGCAGCGTGCGACCTAGTTCGCCATCCTTTGTAATTGCGTAGTGACCTGTTGCAACGGCGTCATAACCAAGTGCGCTTGCGCGATCTAAGACGGCTTCGAACTTAATTTTCTCATTGCAGCGCAGGCATGGGTTTGGAGTGCGGCCCTGGGCGTACTCTTCAATAAAGTTTTCGACCACGCCGGCATGGAACTCTTCGGCCATATCCCATATATAAAAAGGAATCCCGATCATGTCTGCGGCGCGACGAGCATCGTGTGAATCTTCGATGGTGCAACATCCACGAGCACCCGAACGATATTTCTGCGGATTGGATGATAAGGCGAGGTGAACACCGATGACTTCGTGGCCGGCATCAACCGCACGGGCAGCGGCGACCGCGGAGTCCACGCCCCCACTCATTGCGGCGATTACCTTCATTACTTTGCCCCTTTATATGCGGCGCGCACTTGAGCTACGACGCCAGCGATTACCTCACCCACCGTATGCATTTCTTCGGCCGTGGTTGATGTTCCAAGAGAGAAGCGTAACGAAGCGCGCACATCGCGCTCGTCCAAGCCCATCGCGAGCAAGACATGGCTGGGACGTTGCACGCCCGCGCTGCAGGCTGAGCCTGTTGAGGATGCAATCCCCGCGTTATCGAGCGTTAATAATAAGGAATCACTCTCTGTGCCTGGGAAGGTGATGTTGAGGATCCCGGGCAACATCTCGAGTGCGCTTCCGTTCATGCGGGCATCGGGCACCGCCTCGAGAACAACCTTTGCCAGTAACGAGCGGAGGCCAGAAACCTTTGCGTAGTTCTCTTCACGATGCGCAGCGCTCCACTTAGCTGCTGCGGCAAAGGCGACGATCGAGGGGGCGTTAAGTGTGCCGCTACGAATATCGCGCTCCTGTCCCCCTCCATGCAAGACCGGAGTGATATCGATTCCACGCTTAAGAATCAGCGCTGCAACCCCAAGTGGTCCACCAATCTTGTGTGCGCTGACGGTTGCCGAGGTTGCACCCAACTCCGCGAAGTTAAAAGGCACCTTGCAGAAACTCTGCACTGCATCGGTGTGGACCGGAATAGTTCCCGCCATCGCTACAACCTCTGCGATCGGTTGAATTGTTCCGATCTCATTGTTGGAGTGCATGACACAGATCAGGGCAATGTGATCGCGTTCCGATTTAATGATTTCG
>CAIMBV010000138.1 GCA_903839355.1 uncultured Actinomycetes bacterium | reverse complement strand
TCCCCAAAACCCCAAAACCCCAAAACCCCAAAACCCCGCGCACATTTACCAAGTACAGTAAATAATAACAAGGCTCAGAGAACATTATATAATTATAATAAGATTTTTTCGAATATGATAGGAGACTCTACCGACACTTAGTTCGGCGCCGCACGCAAAAACCCTCCCGGAGTTTATCAGCAGGCGCCCGCGCACCACCCGGCGGGGGGCTTCGACATCATGCGGCTGCACCTGCCGTCCGTTGAGAACCTGAACGAGGACTTCATTTGCGGTCTCTGCAGAAGTACGAACCCCATGATAATTCTATCCTTCCTTTTCCTATAGAAATTGTGTGTAATGCGCTTGAGTGCACCAACGATAAGTGCTCGGCCCTTTATTGCCGGTCTTGTCTCGACCAGCAAGAAAAACAGACCGGCGCCAAGGAGTGCAAGCTGTGCGTGAGGAACCCTTCTGCCTCTCAGCGGGGTGCTCCATTTGAACAGCCGTCCAAGGTCATTCTGAGAGTGCTTGGGTAGTATCAGATCCTATGCCAGTACTGCAAAAAACCATTCTCTATGAAGGAGGTAGTCACTCATGAGACCCTACATTGCCTCAACACCATGTGCGCCAACGAACTCTGTGGAGCTTCTTTAGAGCACATTATGCCCGAAAATCTGGTTAAGTTCACGGTTTATCGGGGCGGAGACGATGCGGACCAGGAGAAGATAGCGTGCAGCAAGAAGTGCAAGAAAGTGGCCCGTTTCGGTTTCACTCTCAAACATGGGTCCGAAATAGACGTGCTCAACGCCTTCGAGCAAATGATGCGCAAAAAAATGACCAAGAGGTAGCATCAGCTCCAAGGACAGAATTTAAATACTCTTGCAGCAGGACACCTCGGCCGCCTATCCATGGGACTGCCTCAAACCGGAGCAAACAGGCTGGTCTCTCACAGGCAAAACATCCACCACAGCACCACGCTAGCGGCTGCTGGAAAGGGAAATCCTTAGCAGCCGGCAAGGGCAGGAAGAGCTACTTCATAAAAGGCGAGAGGATCCTCAATGTCTGCGGTTAATAATAGAAACAATCGGTCGACTATTGTTAAGGACGAAGAACTCAAAGCCAGTGAGGAGGAGGACCCTGTGATGACGATGCAGCAGAGACTTCTCATGAACTGCCTGCTCACCAGCAGCGATGCCTTCCATGACTTTGCCTGGGACCCGGATCATTCTTCGAAGGACATCCATTTCTCAAGAGACTGCCGCCATGCCTTCCTCAATGAGTCGAACTACTACTTCAGGACAGTGATCTCGAATAGGCCTTTCTATGACGGCATACACTACTGGGAGATTGTTGCCGACTCTCGGACCGAGCACGAGCTTAAGGTCGGAGTCAGTTGTTAGCAGCAATTCAACGTAAATTCCTCCTTCTCCGACTACGAGTTTGGCTTCGCCTACTATGGCCTCGGATAACTCCGCCATAACTCCAACTCTCTCGGAATCCAATTCGGAAAATAATTCAAGAAAAAGGGTATCCTCGGAGTGTGCTTGAACATGAATCAAGGCACGCTATCGTTCGCGCTCGACGGAGAATTTATGGGCGTGGCCTTCGAAGACCAGCAGCTGCGGAAGGGGCCCATATACGCGGCAATATCCCTGTTACATATAGCAGGTTGCACGTTAGTTGCATGTGTCGAGAAACCCTCATACTTTCCTTGAGGGAAATCAAGTATAATAAATGCGAGCTATGAATCAATCGTCGATAACTGACATCTATTTTAATTAAAGCTTTAAAATAAATCATGGAGTCTGTCTCTAACTCGTCCTCCTGGGTCGCCAGCAACCCCCCAGCCAAGACCCCCTCTCTGCAAGCCCATGATGCCGTCCATGAGCGAGCTGAAGGCGCAGAGTACGTCTAGTACATAGAGGAGCGCCCTCAGTTCGTGAGCAGAAAGCGGCAGCACCACTTCCTTCCGAATAAGACTCAGAATGGGTTCATGCCAGCAAATGCCCTTAACATCTCGACTCATCAGTCGCCCCGACGATTGACCGCGAACGAGTCTGTGTCCATCAACGCCCCCCCGCCCCAAACCACTCAGTCTCCATTCCACTCGCAGCGCCACTTCTTCAACCCCCTCACGGCCAAAGCCCAGCCTACGAACAAGTTCTATGACACCACTTTCTCTCTGGCTTTCCACAGCCACTCGTAAGTCCCAATATCCCCTCATCCATTTTAGGACCTATGAGAAGCATAGCAAGAAGATTCAGCGCTACCAGGAGGAGCTCAGGCTTCTTAAGGAGGCCGGCAGACGCAGCCCCAGCGAGGCTGATGAGAAAACCTTGTTGATATAGACTCAGCTTGCGAAAAACAAGAACTTTGCTAGGCAGTTCCACAACGCAGAGCGCAGTAATGAGATTTTGAAAGCCAACAAGCACCTTGCTGAGAAGCTCTTCGACATACAACTGGGCAAGAAGTACATGAGGAATAGAAGCATTGTGCACAATAACGTGATGTCGCCTTCCGGCAATATACGCGTGGGCAATACGATGTATATGGCTACCACAAATTCATTGGAAGGGAGCGTCGCTGCTTTTGGCGATATACCAATTCGCGCAGATAACACCAACACCATTTACCTGCATGATATAGGCACAATACAGGATGCTGCCGATG
>CAIMBV010000137.1 GCA_903839355.1 uncultured Actinomycetes bacterium | reverse complement strand
GACGACGCGATCACTGCCATTTTGGACCAGCGCTACGAAGGCCCACTTGAGGTGATCCTGGCCCTTGGACCATCGAAAGATAAGACCAATGAGATCGCCGCGTCACTTGCGGCGCGCGACCCTCGCGTAGTTCTTGTCGACAACCCAACTGGCCGCACCGCCGCCGCCCTCAACCAGGCTATCGCCGCGGCGCAGTACTCGATTATTTGTCGCATTGATGGACATGCCGAAATTGCCCCTACTTACATTGATAGTGCAGTGCGAGTGATGAACGAGACCGGGGCAGTGAATGTCGGTGGCATCATGGCGGCAACTGGAGTCGGTGCATTCGAACGTGCTGTTGCTACCGCGATGCGCTCACCACTCGGAGTTGGAGCTGCTCGTTTCCACGTAGGAGGCAAGGCAGGTCCAGCAGACACCGTTTATCTCGGAGTCTTTAAGAAGGATGCTCTACTTGCAGCCGGGGGATATGACGAACGTTTTACCCGAGCTCAAGATTGGGAACTTAACTATCGAATGCGTCAAGCGGGTGGAACCATTTGGTTCGATCCCGAACTTGTTGTTACCTATCGACCACGCCCGAATCTACGAGCGCTCTCTAAACAATATTTTGAATACGGTCGTTGGCGCAGAGCAGTAAGTCGCAACCACAAGGGCACAATCAATTTTAGATATTTAGCTCCACCGGTGACGGTCGCGATTACTGCGCTATCAATTATTCTGGGTGCAACGGTTAATACTTTCCTATTTCTACCCGCAGGTTTGTATCTACTCGGAAATCTTGTGGGATCTTTTGTGATAGGTAAAGATGTAAAAGAGAAGATCATGCTCCCCGCAATATTGGCGACCATGCACTTCTCTTGGGGAATAGGTTTTCTAACTTCACCGCGAGGATTGATCTAATAATGAAGCGCTGGTTCATTGCGCTTGCACTTATGTTGATTCCAACGCTTTTGATACCTGACGCAGCAAGTGCCGCAACGATCCCGCCTCACTTCGTCTTAACAGGTTCTGGATTTGGTCATGGCGTCGGTATGAGTCAGATCGGTGCTCTCGGACAGGCGATGGAGGGCGAGAACGCACAATACATACTTAATTATTGGTTTCCCGGAACTCAAATTGTTTCGGTTCCTGATACTCAATTAATTAGAGTAAATATTGCGCACCAGGTCAGTTCTGCGACGATCGCTTTAGCGAGCGGGTACACCCGATCCAACATTGATCTTTCTGCAAACGCTGATGGATCCTTAGATAACTCAGGCTTGGGTGATTCCACCAGCACCTATAAGTTCTTGGTCTCAGGTAAAAAGATAGTGGCGACGGAAACTAGTAAAGGTTTCCTTGTGCAGCCATTTGCCGCACAACCGCTCTGGAATATCTATTGGACGGGCACGACGGCATATCCAAATCCTGCGGGTGGCTTAACCGGTCCTAAACCACCACCATTTACCGTCATCAAGGTAACTACCGCCGCAGGCACTATTCAATTGCGCTATGGGCAGGTTCAACTCAAGGTGGTTGGAAGCAAGATTGAAATTACCGACACCATGACAATAGATCAATATGTATTAGGGGTCAGCGAGATGTCCTCGAGTTGGTTGCCGGCTTCGCTTCAAGCACAAGCAATCGCATCACGCACATACGCCTTGGCACATCTCACGCTACGCACTTCGTGTGACTGCAACGTGTACAGCACAACCAGCGACCAGGCATATATCGGTTATGCAAAAGAGTCGGAGGCCGGTGTTGGACAAAATTGGGTTGCTGCAGTTACCGCAACCGAGACAGATCCAACTGACGCCCAGGCAATTTACTATCTGGGGAAGCCAATCAATGTTTACTTTTTCGCCTCCGACGGTGGCCAGACTCAGCAGAGCGCCGATGTATGGGGAACTGCCTTCCCTTACTTAATCAACGTGCCAGATCCATGGAGTTTAGATATCTTTTTGAATCCTCAATATGCCCATTGGCAGCGTGTACTAATTCAGAAAGATGTAGCAACTGCATTCAATCTGCCCGATGTTGTAACGCTCGCCATCACGGCAAGGACGGTTACAAATAGTGCAACGGTTGTCACTGCTACATCAAGCACAGGAGTAACAGCGCAATTATCAGTAGGTGATTTCAAAACTAAGCTAAAGATTCCTGCATCCTGGTTTGAGATTGCTCCCAATACTTATTAGCGAGAGGTAATTTCGATGGCCTTGCAAAGCAATTCGTTGCGGATTTGCACTGATGTTTCTGAAGCCGAATGGCTTAAATCTTCTTTGGCTCCTTGGGTCCCGCTACCTGAAACTAATTCATTTCCGGTTGGAACAGTCATCCCTGATGGTTTTGATAACTATGTGTTAGTGAGACACATCGGACAAGGGGACTCACATGGCAATCTGGGCTCCCAGACGCTCAACAGATTAGTTGAAGTGCTTACAAAATTTACGCTGACGCCAACGGAATGTTTCATTGCTTTATGGGAGGGACAAGGGTGGATGCATTCCGGCAGTATTGGGGCATTTAGTTCGGAGAGGCCTCCTGAAAGAGTTCGAGGACGGCATAGGAGGTTCAACTGGTCGAGGTCCAACCAAATCTCAAGGGTTGCCCAAGGTGACTACGGAAAGTCACTAGACCATCTAGAGTCATGCACTCTCCCGGGAGGGATTATGCGAGCACCTAGGTTAGAACTCACTAATCGCAGGTATTTATACATGTATGGGGCGATTGATGACGCCTCAAAGATCGAATATACCTTTAACGGATATTCCGTTACTCAATCACCAAACTTGATGTGGCCGAAAGATCGCAATTGGGTCATGGCTTCAGAAATTGATTTGAATGGAACGTTTATTGCAGGTGAATTGAATTTGATTACCCATCTCTTGAAGGACGAACATTTGGAAGTGGAATCCGTAAGTCGACATGATGCAATCACCAAATTGAATATTGCCTAGACTTTTTAACTACCAAATTCTAAAAGGACTCCACCGTGACTAGCGGTGAAGTCCTCCTCCGATCTGCCCCTGATGGGAGTCGAACCCACATCCTCCGCTTAGTCAGAACGTTGCTCCATCCGTTGAGCTACAGAGGCGTGCCGAAACAGTAGAGGCAAAACAATTTATGCGGGGGCAAATCAAATGGCTTGTGTAGGAAAACGGAATGTGGAGTAATATTTGAGCGCTTAGTCAGAGCGATGCTCAATGAGCAACAATAAAGGCCCGAGATTTCTCTCGGGCCTTTTGCTATTAATCAATTAATTAGAATGCAGAATTGAGTTCAAACCTTCCCAGCCGCCAACTTTGGGAACAACTTCTAAGTTTCCAGTTAGCGAGTTGCGACGGAAGATCAGATTGCTGGCACCGGAGAGTTCGCGTGCCTTAACGACTTTGCCATCTGGAAGAGTGATCTTGGAACCCGCGGTGATGTAAGTACCTGATTCAATAACGCAATCATTTCCGAGTGAGATTCCCAGGCCTGAGTTCGCGCCAAGTAAGCAGCGCTCACCGATGGAAATTACTTCTTTACCACCACCACTGAGAGTTCCCATGATGGAGGCGCCTCCACCAACATCGCTTCCATCGCCGACGACGACTCCGGCGCTGATGCGACCTTCAACCATCGACTTGCCTAATGTGCCAGCATTAAAGTTGACGAAGCCTTCGTGCATGATGGTCGTGCCTGATGCTAGGTAGGCACCCAAGCGAACTCGGTCTGCGTCAGCGATTCGAACACCATCTGGAATTACGTAATCAACCATGCGAGGGAACTTATCTACTCCGTAAACGGTCACGT
>CAIMBV010000136.1 GCA_903839355.1 uncultured Actinomycetes bacterium | reverse complement strand
TCCAGGTGGAAGAACCCTCTCCCCCACATTGATCACAATATCTCCAGCTCAAATTTTTCGATCCCATTAGCCATTGCAAGTGCCCTGGCGCTAGAAGGTTATGTAAGTGACTACAAGGCAGAGAAGAAGCGAATTGAGGGATTGAATTCCCGGATTCGAGAATTTCTGCACTCTGAGATTCACGATGTTGATGTGGCGGGAGATGTGGCCTATGGATTACCACACCTGCTCTCCTTCTCGATTCTCTACATTGATGCGCAGATACTGGTCAACAAATTAGATGAGCGTGGATTTGCAGTTGATTCAGGGTCCGCCTGCAACTCTGCCAATATGGAGCCGAGCCATGTCTTAGCTGCGATGGGAATTCTCACGCACGGCAATGTGCGACTCACCCTGCACCCGACAGTTAAAGATGAAGAGATAGAAGAATTTCTGAAGGTACTCAAAGAGTTAGTTGCGGAGTTAAGGTCGTAATGGAACTCAATTGCTTGGGTATGCGTTGCCCGTTGCCGATCATCAAATTGGCGCAGCAACTCAAGATCAACGAAGAAGTAACTCTCTTAAGTGATGATCCAGCAACGCTTCCAGATTTAACGGCGTGGGCGAGAATGACCGGAAATACATTCACTGCATTGGGTGAACACAGCTACTTGGTAAAGAGGCTATAAACCCATGCGGGGGTTGATATGAGCCGCTATATCCGCGGCAGCTTCAGCTCCATATGCAAGTTCAAAGCGCTCCATAAACTGATCGCGGTCAAATAGATACTCTTGCGTTCCCTTTGTTTCCAGACAGAAGGTTGCAATCATCGAACCCAATTGGGCACAACGTTCATGGCTGAGTCCCCATGAGAGTCCGGCTAAGAATCCAGATCTAAACGAGTCACCAACACCCGTAGGATCTATCTTTGCTTTCTCCGCGGGAGTTCCAACAGTGATGGTTGGTTTACCGTGCTCCTCAATTCGATCGCCTTTAGCTCCCAAAGTAACAACGCGAACCTGAACTTGATCAAAGAGCTCAGCATCAGACCAACCGGTCTTCTGCAACATCAGCGCTAACTCATACTCATTAAGAAAGAGATACTTAGCGCCCGTAACAAGTTGCTTGAGTGAATCTCCATCCATGCGCGCGAGTTGCTGTGATGGATCTGCTGCTAAAGGAATTCCCAGTCTACGAGCCGTATGAGAATGTCGGATCATCGCATCAGGATCATCTGGACCAATCAAAAAGAGATCGATTCCGCCTTCGCGATCAGCGATAACTTCGATATCGAGTTCGCGAGCCTCTGACATCGCTCCCGGGAAAAAGGAAGCAATCTGATTCAACTCTTCATCGGTGGTGACGATGAATGTGGCGGTGTATAGGTCTTTCGAGATTCGAACATGTTCAGTATTAACCCCGTGCCTGACAAGCCAATCGTTGTAATCGGCCCAATCTTTACCTACTGCAGCGACCAACAAGGGATTTAAGCCGAGCGCTCCCATGCCAAAGGCGATATTTGCAGCGCATCCACCGCGATGAATATCAAGATTGTCTACCAGAAATGAGAGAGAGACCTTGGCAAGTGAGCCTTCAACTAAAGAGTCGGTGAACTTGCCAGGAAATGTCATCAAGTGGTCGCGGCCGACCGAGCCAGCTACGGCAACTTTCATAGGTAATTAAAGCGTGTTAGTTAAATGAATCGCCGCAGGCACAAGATCCTTGCGCATTTGGATTGTCGATTGTGAAACCCTGCTTCTCAATGGTGTCCACGAAATCGATTGATGCGCCCATGAGATACGGGGTGCTCATCTTGTCGGTAACAACCTTGACGCTTCCAAAGGTGGAGACGGTATCCCCGTCGAGGGCGCGGTCATCGAAGTACAACTGGTAGCGCAGTCCCGAACATCCACCAGGTTGAACCGCTACACGTAGGCTCAGATCGTCGCGACCTTCTTGAGTAAGAAGAGCGGCTACCTTGGAGGCTGCAACATCAGTCAAGATGATGCCTGTTGTGGTCTGGATCGAAATATCTTGGACGGTTTCAGTACTCATGCTGGAAATAATACCTCTAAAATCAAACTATGGCCTTTGGAAACCTCTCTGACTTGCTCCTCTTGGGACGCGAGAGTGATCTGCGTAGTGAACGCGGGGTCTCCTGCGATGGCGAACTTCCGGCTTCGAGTGAACCCGGACTAATCGAACGAGCAGTAAAGGCGCGTGCCGCGCTCGGTGATCGGGCGATGATTTTGGGCCATCACTATCAACGCGATGAGGTCATCTCGTTCGCCGATATCACCGGTGACTCTTTTAAATTAGCGCAGGCGGCAGCGAGCAATCCTGAGGCTGAGTTGATCATCTTCTGTGGAGTTCATTTCATGGCAGAGTCAGCCGACATCCTTACCTCGCAAACTCAAAAAGTTATCCTTCCCGATCTTGCTGCAGGTTGTTCCATGGCCGATATGGCCGGAGCACAGCAAGTGGCCGAAGCCTGGGCGTACTTTCAAAAATTGGGGATAGCCACTCGGACCATTCCTATTACATACATGAATTCCACCGCAGCGATTAAGAGCTTCACGGGAGAGAACGGCGGCGCCGTCTGCACCTCCTCCAATGCCCAGCGCGCCATGAGGTGGGCATTGGAGCGCGGCGAGAAGATCTTCTTCCTGCCCGATCAACACTTAGGTCGCAATACTGCAATTTTGCACTTGGGACTGACAGCTGACGATTGCGTCGTATGGAATCCATGGAAGCCTCAGGGTGGTTTAACGGATCAAGAACTCCTCGATGCAAAGGTGATTTTGTGGCGCGGGCACTGCTCGGTCCATGGTCGATTCACACGGCAGAATGTGGACGAGGTTCGGGCAAAGCTGGCTGGCGTCCAGGTCCTAGTTCATCCAGAGTGCAAAAACGAGGTGGTCATGGCGGCCGACGTTGTGGGAAGTACCGAGACAATAATCAAGACCGTCTCTGACTCCCCCGCTGGCTCAAAATGGGCCATCGGCACAGAACTCAACCTGGTTCAACGACTTGCTCGCTCCAATCCTGACAAAGAGATCGTCTTTCTCGACAAGACGGTCTGTTACTGCTCGACCATGAACCGTATCGACCTGCCGCATCTGGTCTGGGCCATGGAGAATTTGGCAGCGGGGCGTTTGCTCAACCAAATTACCGTCGAGGAGCGCACGGCTAACTTTGCCAGAGTTGCGCTAGAGCGAATGCTGGCTCTACCTTAACCACATGGCTAAAGACGCACCAACACCAAAGCGCAAAGATGCAGAGGCGCTCAACAAGGTAAATGCAATTACCTCTCCTGCAACCAAGGCAACCAAAGTGCGTGATCGCAACGAACTCAAGGCGAAGCGCATGGCAGCACGGGCCGCTTATATGCGAGGCGAAGAGAGCGCTCTTCCTGCCCGCGACAAGGGACCGGTTCGTCGTTATGTACGCAACTATGTCGACTCCCGTCGAAATGTTGGCGAATACTTCTTGCCTGCAGTCTTTACCGTTCTAGTACTCAGCGTTGTACACAATAGGTATGTTTCGCTCATTGCAATTCTCTTTATGTATGTTGCGATGTTATATACCGTCTTCTCTGGTTTCTTCATGACGCGCAATATTCGCAAAGCTGTAACGGCCAAATTCCCTGGTGAATCCACCAAGGGTCTTGGTATGTATGGTTGGTTGCGTTCAACTCAGATGCGTCGCATGCGCGCACCCGCACCACAAGTTAAGCGCGGGGATTTAATCTAATTAAGTAGCGAACAGATTTGCGAAAG
>CAIMBV010000135.1 GCA_903839355.1 uncultured Actinomycetes bacterium | reverse complement strand
TATGAGAATTGGCACGGAGAGATCCGTACTCGCTTGAGCGGTTCGCTGGTAGCCGATCGGCGCGGAATCGTTACGGCTTACGCAGTCGATGGCATTCAAGAGCGCGGAATCATCTTCCTTGAAGTTGGAACCGAGGTCTACGAAGGCATGATCGTCGGTGAGAACTCACGTACCGAAGATATGGATGTCAATATCGTTCGCGAAAAGAAGCTCACCAACATGCGCTCCTCCGGTGCCGATGATGCCAATCGCATTGTTCCTCCACGTCTGCTCAACCTTGAACAAGCGCTCGAGTTCTGTCGCGAAGATGAGTGCATCGAAGTAACTCCTAAGCACGTTCGTATTCGCAAGACGATCCTCGATCAAAATGAGAGAGCTCGTAACGTGGGACGTAGCAAGAAGGTTAACCAGAACGCCGAATAGGCAGACGCGGCAGGTTAACCAGCCGTAAATTCATGGTGATGTCACCCCCAAAGGGTTAGATAGCGTCATGACCAAGGTTTCAAAGAAGTTGAGGTTGGTTCGGCGGATAACGCCGGAGCCAACCTTTACTTTTTCCGCCGTCCAGAGCCAGGTCATTGCTCACCGCGGCACTCCGTTGATAGTTTATGGCGGACCAGGCACAGGAAAGACCGCCACTCTTATCCAATCAGTTATTGCTCGAGTTCGGAGCGGAGTCGACCCAAATTCGATATTGATCCTGACCTACGGCCGGGAGCGGGCTTCAGAGCTGCGCGATGCGATCGCACTGCGCGCCGGCTCGACATCATTTGAACCCTTGGCGCGCACCTTTCACGCTCTGGCATTTTCAATCCTCAATGAGAAGTTGGCGGCAGAAAATACCCGTTACGTTCTCGTCTCTGGTGCGGAACAAGATGCTGCCATCGCACAGATGTTGCAGAGTGAACATGTGCAGATTCCCTGGCATCCAGAGTTATCACAGGCGATAGGCACCCGGGGATTTGTCCGCGAGATTCGCGATCTGATTTTGCGCGCCACTGAGTTGGGGTTGACTGCTGCAGATCTTCGGGCGTGGGGCAGCAAACTCAACGAAAAATATTGGGATGGCGCGGCACATTTCTGGGCTTCGTACTTTGGGGCAAACGAATTGCAGAGCGCGACAGTGGGCGAGCGACTTGTCCGAATCGATCCCAGTGCGATCATCGTGGAGGCGATTGCTCTTCTCGAGAGCGATCCGGCGCGGCTGCAGTTTTTCCGCAAACGCTTTCAGACAATTATTGTCGATGAATTTCAGGAGAGCGATCGCGCCCAAAGAAAATTATTGCAACTACTCGCACCCAAAGATTTAGTGATCTACGCGGATCCAGATTCTGCGATTGGTCGATTTAGGGGAGCGGATCCTGATGGCCTCATCGCTGCCCTAGGAACTTTCTCCGATCAATTAATTGTGTTTGGGGAAAATTTTAGATCCGATCCCGCAATCGTTGATTTAACTTCTATGGTTGCACACTCTTTCCGCCAGAACTCGCCCACACGATCACGCGCCGATGCGAAGGTGAGTAGCCTCTTATCACCAGATCCGCAGATTATTAATATCGCAAAATTGCGCTCCCGCAGCGAATCAGCGCAGTACATTGCGAATGAGTTACGTGCTGCGCACTTACATCAGGGCCTGTCCTGGTCCAAGATGGCAGTGATTCTGCGTAGCCCCGGAGCTGAAATCAACGCTCTGCAACGTGCCTTTGCACAGTCAGGTATTCCAACTGCAGTTGATGCTAGTTCACTCGCCTTGGCCGATAACCCCGCTATCAGACCACTCCTTCTTATTGCAGAAATTTCACTGCGCACAGAACCCTTAAGCACTTCTGATTGGCCCGCCCTCGAAGAATTACTTCTCTCTGAATTCGGTGGATCAGATTCTCTAGAACTGCGCCAGATACGTCTCGCCTTTGCAAAGGTACGTACCGAACTTCGTTCCACCACCGAGATGATGATCGACGCTCTCACCGAACCCACTGCGCCCCTTCCTTGGGAGCAGATCGCTCCACTTAAGCGCATCAATGATCTAATCAAAGTAGGTCGCCAAGCATTAACACGCTCATCTGATATTGCTGACTTACTCTGGGCCATCTGGCAGTCAGCGGTTAATTACGAGGGAAGCAAACTTTCTTATGTTTGGCGCGAAAGAGCGTTGCATGGTGG
>CAIMBV010000134.1 GCA_903839355.1 uncultured Actinomycetes bacterium | reverse complement strand
GATGGCATCAGCTCTCTTGGCCAACGAAACATGGGGCACCTGGTGCACGTTGTTCCAGATATCAACCGGAACTGGACGACCGGATAGAGCCTCCCATGTTGCGACTCCAACAAAATTAAGGCTTGCCCTCGTCGGAACAACCGTGACGAGATACCCCTCGTCCTGTAATCGACGGAGAAGATCGCACGATTTGTATGCCGAAATACCTCCAGTTACGCCGAGGAGAATCTCGCGTCCTGGTGGGTACATGAAGGTAATGAGTTAGGCGGAGACTTCTGAAATAGGTGCTTCAGCCACCGGCTCTAGATTTTCAATAGTCAAGAGACCTTGGTTGATCTCACGAAGGGCGATCGAAAGTGGCTTCTCGTGGACATAGGTCTCAACAAGCGGACCAACGTACTCGAGTAGGCCTTCACCGAGTTGGGAATAGTAGGCATTAATCTGACGGGCGCGCTTAGCAGCGTAAAGAACCAAGCTGTATTTAGAACCGGCGGCCTCTAAAAGCTCATCGATTGAAGGGTGGGTGATTCCATCAGTTAGTTCAGCAGACATGTATGTCCCTCTATTCGTCAGTTAAGCAGTCGCCAAGGATACCAGTTCGGCAATCAACCCTTCGACACTCTCATTAACAAGGACGGTATCGAACTCACTTGCTGCGGCCATCTCTTGCTCGGCCAGTGCCAACCTGGCAGCGCGCCGCTCCGGGGAGTCCGTTCCTCTGCTCGTAAGCCTTCGAACGAGCTCATCCCAGGAAGGTGGGGCTATGAAGACCAAGGTTGCTTTCGGTTCATGAGCCCGGATCTGCCTGGCACCAGCGATCTCGATCTCCAAAATCACGTGTTTTCCCAGATTGCGCCACTCTTCCACCGGTGAACGTGGCGTTCCATACAAATTTCCCGCAAACTCTGCCCACTCCAAGAACTCCCCCCGTTCAATGAGTTCCATGAATTTGGCATGAGAGTGGAAGAAGTAGTCAACCCCATCTCGTTCTCCAACTCGAGGTTCACGAGTTGTGGCTGAGACGCTTATCCAAAACCTAGGATCTCCCCTGAGCGCAGATGTAATCGTGCTCTTGCCAACTCCGCCGGGTCCTGAAATCACAATGAGTTTGCCTCGGGCGAGATCTCCTTTAGACAAAGCGAGCTCCTTCCCTAGTGCTTTGAGTTGCAGATGACCTAGACCACCAATTCTGCGCGTAAGGGAGATATTACGACGTTCCATGATGAGTGAAGCCCTAGATTTCCCAACTCCCGGAAGAGCCGATAGGAGATCAATCACTTTCATGCGCCTAATGGATTCGCGTGGGTCATTCGTCGCATCAAATATAGATATTTCGCCGCTTGCAATCGCTCTCTTTACCGCGGCGCGCTCCTGACGAGAGGACTTCGCCTTCTCTAGCGCAGCACGTCGTTCCTCAACAGAGAGTTGCGGAGGGGGAACCTTACTCAACGGAGAGATTCTCTTATCTCAATAGCTCGCTCGCGCATAGCCTCTGATGATTTTTGATAGTACGACGTAATTGGGCGACCGATGACCAAATAATTCGCTCCGGCAGATAGCGCATCCTGAGGAGTCATTACTCGGCTCTGATCGCCAACTTCTGCATCGAGAGGACGAACTCCAGGAGTAATGAGTTCAATGCCCGGACCTACAGCCTGTCGAATCGCCTCCACTTCAAGTGGTGAACAGACGATTGCTCGAGCTCCGGCAGCCACTGAATTTTTGGCCAACGCAATTGCATAATCAATCGGTGTCAAAGCCACTCCCATGGCGAGCAATTGCTCTTGATCTAGCGAGGTCAGCACTGTTACAGCGGTGATCGCTATCTCTGGTCTTTTATCCACTGCTGCCTGCACCATCTTCGCCCCACCCGCCGCATGCACAGTGAGGAAACGTGGAGATAGATGCGAAATGGATGCGACCGCGCCTGAGACGGTGTTAGGGATATCGTGCAACTTTAGATCTAAAAACAACTCAAAATTTGAAGATTCGCGTAGACGTTGTAAACCTGTTGCACCATGCTTAAGAAAAAACTCTAAACCCACCTTGTAAATATCGATTGATTCACGAGTTAGCTCAATCCATGACTGGGCTACGGAGATATCATCAGTATCGAGAGCCAAAATTATTGGTGAGAGAGATTTCATTTTAAGACTCCACTCTGTGGGCGAATCCAACTGCATCTGAGAATGATGAAAAACCACGCGTCGTGCAGATCTCTTCCAACTCGTCTCGAACCTTTATGACGGCGGAGGGATTACCAAAGGTGGCTGTTCCGACAGAGATTGCGCGAGCACCCGCAAGTACGAGTTCAAATGCATCTCTACCTGACGTAACACCGCCCATTCCAACGATAGGAATGTGTGGAAGAGCCGCATGCACCTGATAAATAGCGCGTACCGCAACTGGACGAATTGCCGGACCGGAAAGACCACCAGTCTTTTGCGAGAGACGTGGAAGCATGGAGTTCGTGTCAATCACCATCCCTAAAAGGGTATTTATGAGAGCCAAGCCATCAGCTCCAGCTGCAACAACGCTTTGAGCAATCTCCGTTATATCTGTGACGTCTGGCGAAAGTTTCGCAATAATCGGAAGTTCTCCGCCAATATTTCTACGCACCGCTGTTATTGCCTCAGCCGCGGTTACCGGATTGCAAGCAAAAACTTGACCGCGATTTTCTACATTTGGACAGGAGATATTTACTTCGAGTGCGCTTATCCCAGGCACGCTTCGCAACCGACGAGCTAAAACCGCATAATCATCAACGCTCTCCCCTGCGATACTGATAATGATTCGCGCGCCTTGCTCCCGTAACCAGGGAATGTCATTCTCTAGAAAGATGTCGATTCCGGGACCTAGATCG
>CAIMBV010000133.1 GCA_903839355.1 uncultured Actinomycetes bacterium | reverse complement strand
CTCATCTCCGGCGCCAGGGTCTAACTGGAGTCCCTCAAGGTATAAATCAGTCCCAACAGATACCAAGTGATCGACCCCCAATTCAGAGGCGAGTCTGCCAATTCGAAGATGCTCTTCCCGTTCGGACGCGCCGAGTTCGTGCATCTTCCCCAAAATTGCCCACGAGGATCCGCCCCGCTCCTGGGTTAAGAGGACCAGAGTTCGAAGTGCGGCGGTGACGCTCTCTGGATTGGCGTTATATGAGTCATTAATAAGAAGGAGTTCGCCCACATCATGTAGCTCCATACGCCACTTGCTGGAGGGTTCGGCGGTGGAGAGTGCTGCAGCGACAGATTCAATGGGGATGCCGACCTCAAGTCCAACTGCAGCGGCGGCAAGTGCATTGGCTACTTGGTGAGCACCCAAGAGGCGAAGTGCAACTGGAGATCGACCAGATGCGCTCACTAGATCAAAGTGCGCTAGCCCTTCGCGAAATTCCAAATCTGCCGCCCGAACATCGCAGGTACTTTTCTCGCCAAAGGTAATCCGTCTGCGAGAGCTCCCTTCACCCATGTGCGGCGTATAAGGATCATAGGTACCCAGAATCGCGACTCCGTGCTCGGAGAGCGAATTGATCAATTCCGACTTTGTGCGGGCGATTGCCTCGCGACTTCCAAACTCCCCTATATGGGCAGATCCAACAACCAGGACGACTCCAATATGAGGTTTAGCTATCTCGCAGAGCGCTGCAATATCTCCATCGTGACGCGCTCCCATTTCGACTACGCAGAAGCGGGTATTTTCAGTGACATGCAAAATTGTAAGCGGTACACCGATCTCATTATTAAATGATCCGCCTGGTACTACGCACTCGCCTGCGACGGAGAGAACATGTCCCAAGAGATCCTTGGTGGTTGTTTTACCATGCGAACCAGTAATTCCGATAAAAGTGCAGTGCTTAATTCTCGCTCGAACTTTACGAGCTAGCGTTGTGAGAGCAGCGCCTGCATCCTCAACGATAAGCGAGGGGACGCCAGTATTTATCGTTGTGATGGCAAAGCGCGCACCATTCTCGATCGCCTCTTTGGCATAAGCATTTCCATCAGTTCGCTCACCGGGAAGTGCAATAAAGAAGGAACCTGGCTTGACCTTACGGGAATCAATTTCCGGGTACTCGGTGATGAGAGCTTCCGGATCAAGGTTAATAATCTCGGCGCCAATTATTTCAGCAATCTCTGCGACGGTTAACGCGATCATGCTAACTCCTCGATTGCTCGGGCCAATTCGATGCGATCGTCGAAGGGATATTTAACTCCGTCGATCTCTTGTCCACGCTCGTGACCTTTTCCTAACACAATAACGCAATCTCCTGGTGCGGCGCTCAGTACCGCCATTGCAATCGCCTGGCGACGATCTGCTTCGACAATTTCACTCTCACCCCGGTGGCTGCCCACCATCTCATCCAAAATGGTGTTGGGATCTTCGGTACGCGGATTATCGGAGGTAAATACAGCTACATCTGCTCCCTGTCGGAGCGCATCCCCCATCAAGGGACGTTTGCTCTTGTCGCGATCGCCACCACAACCGAGCACCGCTATCACTCGCCCATTAGTCAGAGATCGCGCAGTGGCCAGGGCGCGATTAACAGCATCTGGCGTGTGGGCGTAATCAACTAAAGCAAGAAACTTCTGCCCAACGTTCACTGGCTCTAAACGACCCAATGGTGCACTCAAGGTGCGCATGTAATAAGAGATCGCTACAGGGTCCACCCCGCTCTCAACTGCAAGTGCGATGGCGAGTAAGGCGTTATCAAGATTATGCAATCCAAGCAGCGGGAGGCGACCCTCAATAAGGATTCCACCTGAACCACGAATCGCGACGTCATAGCCAACTCCACCTGGAGCTTCAAAGAAATCCTGGTAGTACCAGTCAGCTTTGGAATTTGATCGCGAGAAGGATTTTGTTGGAATGACCGCTTCTTCATAGAGCCGCAAACCATGAGGGTCATCTATATTCACGATCGCACTCTCGGCATACTCTGGAACAAAGAGTCGGGCTTTAGCCTGGAAATAGCTCTCCATATCACCGTGATAGTCCAAGTGATCTTGAGTGAGGTTTGTAAATCCGACAACACTGAAGTGTGAGCCAAGTACTCGACGCATATCGAGGGCGTGGCTACTAACCTCCATCACGAGATTTCGGACATGTCGCTCGCGCATCGTGGCTACAACCGCTTGTAGATCTGTTCCTTCAGGAGTTGTAAACGAGGCGTTGGACTCTTCGCCATCAATTGTTATACCCACAGTTCCGATAAATCCGGTGCTGCGACCATCCAATCGCCAAATCTGATCCACAAGTGAGGCGGTAGTCGTTTTTCCATTTGTTCCTGTAATTCCAACTGCCTCTAACGCACTGAACGGGCTGCGATAAAACCATGATGCGATGGGACCAACCCACCGACGCGGATTGCTCACAACAATTACTGGAATATGTTGCTCTATCAACTCTCTGCCGCGCTGATCGGTCAAGATAGCAACTGCTCCTTGTGCAATCGCGCTATTCGCAAAGTCGGCGCCGTGGCTCTTGGCTCCAGGAAGAGCAATAAAGAGATCGCCTTCGCTCACCAATCTGGAATTGATGGTGACTCCCGTAAATACAATATCTGACTTCTCGCTCTGAACTCCAATGTACGAAGCTAACTCCCCGAGGCTCTTATGGAATGTCTCTTGAGGAGCGATCCTTGTAATCACGGTACTCATGGCTTTACCACCGCAGCCGATTTGAGGAGAGCAGCTTGCGTCAATGGGAATGCGCTCTGGCTGGTGCTTACTGGTTGAACCTGCTTCGCCTGCAATACAAAACCCATCACCTTTTTAAATACTGGCGCTGCAATCTCTCCCCCGAAGTGCTCACCTTGAGGATTTTGAATTACTACGCTCACCACATATGCGGGAGCTGCCGCAGGAGCCATTCCAATGAACGAAGCCGTATAACCGCGATAGCAACCACACCTTGAATCAACGCGCATCGCAGTACCGGTCTTACCAGCAACTTCATATCCAGGAATTTCCGCAGCCGGCGCGGTTCCCTCATTTGATACAACACTTTGCAACATGGTGCGGATTGTTTGTGCTGTTGCAGGGCTAATAACTTGAACTCGTGGAGAAGGCTTCGATGGAGTGTATGTTCCATCAGGACCGATTGTTCCCGCGATCACATTCGGTGTTACACGAACCCCATTGTTCGCAACTGTTGCAAAGACATCTGTCGCCTGCATTGCCGTAACGGAATATCCTTGTCCAAAGGCAATTGTTGGAGCCGATGAGGCTGACCAATCAGATACTGGGTGCAGGATTCCAGCGGACTCACCGGGGAGATTGGAGCCGGTGCTCTGGCCGATTCCGAACTTTTGAAGGTATGAATAAAAGGTGTCATTTGGAATGGTGCTCCCGATTTGGATCGCACCGATATTGCTCGATACCGCAAGCACACCAGTGGTAGTGAGGTGCTCGGTATCGTGGCGCTTGTCATCATGGAATATCCGACCACCAGCTTTAAAACTATTTGGAATCGTGTAGACCGTAGTTGGTGTAGTCGTACCTTGCTCAAGAGCCGCTGCAACTGTGATTACCTTGCCGGTCGATCCAGGTTCATAAACATCCTGAACTGCAGGATTGCGCATCTGGGCCAAGGTGATCTTGTCACGCTTCGCGGGATCAAAAGAGGGAGCGCTGGCTTGAGCCAAGATTGCTCCAGTCTTAGGGTCCATCACAATGACCGTGCCCGAGAGAGCTTTAGAACTCTTCACTGCAGCTGAGATCGCATCCTGAGCTACCCATTGAATATCTCGCTCAATCGTAAGCCTGACATCCACTCCGGGTTTCGCCTGCGTGATGAATTGTTGTGAACCAGGAATGATTGTTCCGTCGCCATTCACGTAGTCATACTCGCCATTTGATCCAGTGAGTACCGTGTTCATACTAGCCTCGATACCAGCAGCGCCTTGATTTGCGGCGTTCGTCAGTCCAATTAATGAAGCAGCTAAGGTCCCCGTCGGATAGGTTCTTGTGTAGGCATTTTCGCTAAAGAAACCAACAATACGTTTGGAGAGACCCGCAACGGTCTTCTCAACCTTGCTGTTGTACGCCGAGAGGGCGCTCTGCAAGTTATCCCAGACGATCGGCTTCACACCATTTTCGATCACCTGATAACGTTTTGTACCAGTAAGCAAAGTCTGCAAGTCCGACACTTTCATTTGGAGCGCAGCGGCAGTGACCTGAGCAGTAGTTGCAGGATCTGCAATCATGGTCTGATCGACGATGATGTTCTTGGCGGCTTCGCTGCGAGCTAAGACGATTCCATTGACATCGGTGATGGTGCCACGTGGAGCAAGCCAGACTGAGCGATTAACCATCTCATTTGCTGCACGGGTGGCATAGCCCTTGGCTTGTACCGCCTGCACATCGACCAAGCGTGCGCCAAAGAGAAAGAAGATGAAGAGCAGCACCCCAACTAAATAGCGGACGCGTTTTCCAAATACCTCTTGTGATATCACTTTGAAGTACCGCCATTAATGTCTAGGAAATTAATGGTTGTCTGCGGTTGCATTCCGAGCTTAGTTGCCACCTTTGCCAGGTTATTTGGTGATGAATACGTGGCAACCTGATTAAGTGCTGCATCCCTCTCATCATTGACCGTCGCAAGATGCAGCTTCATATTTTCTAGGGTGAAAGCTCCTGATGTAAGCGCGGTATTTATGCTGAGCAGGAGAAGGAGCCCAGCAGTAAATAACCCGATCAGGAATGCAAAGAAGGCGCGATTACTTACGCTCTCGCTATTGTCTACTGTTAAATCTGGAACTAATTTCAGTGCGGCTCGAGTTTGATCTGCAAACTCCCGAACGCGCGAACGTTGCTTGATCTCGGGTGGGAGTGGCTCGATCTGCGTCAGCGCCATTATGCGGCCAACCGTTCGACCGCTCGCAAGCGCATGGATTGAGCCCGCGGATTAGCAACGATCTCTGCATCTGAGGCAGCCTCACTGCCCCGCATAACAAGTGAATACTTCGCTGCACTATCAGGTAGATCAATTGGCAATCCACGTGGAGTCTTTGATTCGGTAATCTCAGTGAATGCGCTCTTGACGATCTTGTCTTCGAGTGATTG
>CAIMBV010000132.1 GCA_903839355.1 uncultured Actinomycetes bacterium | reverse complement strand
GCCGCTTTACCGTTTTCAAGAAGAAACTTCTCTGCCTTCTCAATCGCTTGGCGAGACCGCGCCTCACACTCTTCTGAGGAAGTTCCCCACGTTGTGAGTCCATGTCCTCCGAGTACGCAGCCATAAGCCGTTGGATTTTCCCTTGCAATTTTCGCAATATCGAGCCCAAGTTGAAATCCTGGACGGCGCCAGTCAACCCACAGGATCTCATCACCAAAACACTTCTTGGTGAGAGCTTCTCCGTCTAACGAGGTGGCCAGAGCAATAATGGAATCTGGATGAAGGTGATCAACGTGGGCGTATTCAACGAGCCCATGCATCGCCGTATCAATACTTGGCGCTGCGCCTCCCCGACCAAAAGAACAATAGTCAAAGAGAGCAACCATCTCGTCTTCGAATTCGACTCCTCGATAAACATTAAGAAGAGCTCTCATTCGATCAAGGTAGAGCGCGGCAAGACCTGAGGCCTTGAGGGTTCCCAGGTCACCACCGGAACCTTTTACGTAAAGAACCTCGACTACTTCACCCGTGGATGGGTCGACAGCCTCTCCCTTTGCTGAGGTATTTCCACCCGCATAATTTGTAATTTTTGGATTAGATCCCAATCGATTACTTCGCGCCAAGAGTTCTTTTACCGCTTTGTTCTCCGACATGTTGCTTATGCTCCCCAACCGGCTTGGTTTCCACCGACTCGCTCGGCGGCAATTTTCTCTGCATATCCAGAAGAAGCGTAGGCCTTCATAGGCTCGGGATTGATTCCGATACTCTCACGCCACTCGCGGATCAGCGGGCGCACATCTGTGTTGTATGCGTCCATCAGAACCTCATGAGCTCCCAAGACATCACCATTTTGCTGGGCACTTCGAAGTGCGGACTGATCAACCAAAACAGCCTTGGCAACCGCCTCCTGGACATTCATAATTGATCGGATCTGACCTGGGATTTTCGCTTCAATGTTGTGGCATTGATCGAGCACAAAGGAGATCGGGGTTCCTTCATCAAATCCTCCGCCGACATTCACCTCATGCATGATTCGGAAAAGTTGGAACGGATCCGCGGCGCCGACAATGAGATCATCGTCTGCATAGAAACGAGAGTTGAAATCGAAAGCACCGAGTTTATTGACTCGCAGCAAGTTGGCGACGATAAATTCAATGTTGGTTCCTGGTGCATGATGACCCGTATCTACGACCACCCAAGCTTTAGGTCCCAATTCAAGGCAATGCATTAGCGAAGTTCCCCAGTCGGGAACATCTGTCGTGTAGAAAGACGGCTCAAAGAACTTGTATTCAAGCAAAAGACGCTGATTCTCCCCAATTTTTGCATAGGTTTTTTTGAGCGATTCAGAGAGACGCTCTTGGCGTTCACGGATACTGTCTTGACCAGGATAATTTGTTCCATCGGCGAACCAAAGCTTGAGATCTCGCGAGCCAGTGATATCCATAATATCAATGCATTCAAGGAGGTGGGAGACAGCCTTGGCACGGATTCTTTCGTCAGGATTACACACTGAACCTAATTTGTAGTCGTCATCCTGAAAAGTATTTGAATTGATCGTCCCGAGAACAACACCAAGTTCCTTTGCGTGAGCCGCTAACTTCGCGTAATCCTCAACCTTGTCCCAAGGAATGTGTAAGGCAACACTAGGAGTTGCGCCGGTGAACTTGTTGACCTGAGCGGCATCTGCAACTTTCTCATAAGGATCCCTCGGTACCCCTGGTTGACCAAAGACTTTGAACCTGGTGCCAGAATTTCCATAAGCCCAGGAAGGCGTCTCGATCTTGAGACGACTTAGTACCTCATTCACTGCACTGTGACGTGACATTGCTTCTCCCTTATTTGAAGTCTCAAACGACTATCAATTCGATATCAAGAATTTCGCTTATCGCCTTAAGTTCACTCACTCTGTGTCCAATACCTAGCGCCCAGTGGTGAGGTACGCCTGTGGCACTCCAGTCGTCGCACCACTGTCCAGGATTCTTGCCAAAATCAACGAGTGATGTGGTGTTGCCAATTCGCAGTCGTGGACCATCGACGACTACACCCTCTGAAGCGACAAACTGATACTTACCATTGCGGCGTTGTGTTACCCCAAAGACAGTGACTGGTCCGTGAGCAACATCGAACTCAACTGAAACTCCCGCCCCGCGCTTGCCATGGTAGACACCTAAGCCACGCAGGATTGGCCTTCCGTTACTAATTGCAAGGTGGGCGGGTCCATCGTGGCCCATCTCGACAACTCCAGAATTAAAGTTAAGAGCTTGAAATTCAGTAAAGGAACCTCCTGCACCCATTCGATCTAACATGAGCATGCCAATCGAAGTGCGTAACTCATATTCACCGACAGCAGGAACTCCCTGCGCCGTCAGGAGAGAACATCCAAGTATCAACCCCGCACCTAACCGTTCATGAATTTCATCATCAAGGCCGCGGTGATAATAAGCTAAACTTGTAATGTCAAAATCTTCAACGATCTGCTCAAGTCCAACAGCTACTTTGGCAGCCCATTCTAGATCGCTCTCTCGAACGGTCTCGTGAATATCAAATATCTCCCGCGTTAATTTGAGGATCCTTGTTACTTCCTCTGGAGAGACTTTCTCAACTCGCACTCGCAAGTCATCAAACTCTATTACTTCCATGTGCCCACCGAAGTGCGTGGTCACCATTGTCATATCAGTAGAGACATCTAGCATGCCTGGATATAGGTGTCCCATGATTCCATGACGCGAATTTTGAAGAATGCTCCGGATGCTTGCTGCTTGAATCCAGCTCGTTATCTTCTCCCAGGCGCGCTCCTCTTTTAAAAAACCTGAAACGGAACGAAACGGAACTCCAGCGCGCTCAAATGCATTCGCCATCTCGGGGAGCGGACAGGCACCGCAATATGCCAACCAAGCACCAGTATCAAATGAATCATGATCCATCTGCTCACTCGGTTGTAAATTGATCAAGAGGACTGGTGCATTGCTCCGCTGTGCAATTGGGACGATCATAGAAGAGGTCATATAGGTCGTGAGAAAGGTGATGATGAGGTCGCAACCTGCCTCACGCAATTTCTCTGCTGCGATTGCGCCTTCTTGAGCATCTGAAATAAAACCAACATCTACGAGTTCCAGATCTAAGGCAGAAATTCTCTCTGAAACATACTGTGCCGACTCTTTGAGTTGTGGAAGTAGATTTGGAAATTGCGGCCAATAAGTTCCAAGACCGCCCGCAACTAAGCCAACTTTTACTCTCTTATTGGGACGCCGAGCAGGAATTAGGCGCGATGTGCCAACCGGATTTAAAGTCATGACCAACCTTCTTTATTAAATCGTTTCAATAATATGGAATAGCATAATTTAACTGGCCGAGTTAGGTCAATACTCAAAGCGGGAATCTAGATAACAATTGAGCCTCATTTTGAGGAAAATAGGGGTTGAACTCCCAACTCAACCCTCCCTTCGATAATTGAAAAAAGTGCTGTATCGTTTCAATCATGTCGACAGGAATTCGCCGAGTGGCAGAAAAAGCGGGTGTCTCTCTCGGTACAGTCTCTAATGCAATAAACCGCCCCGAGATTCTTGCCCCGGAAACCCTTAAGCGGGTTCGCAAGGCAATCGATGAGTTGAAGTTCATTCCTAACGCTTCAGCCCAAACATTGCGGGCTGGTAAAACTCGAATCCTTGGCTTAGTGGTCCCGGATATCTCCAATCCGTTCTTTACAGATCTTGCGAAAGGCGTGAATGATGCAGCTCTCTTGGCCGGATATGTAGTCATTCTTTGTAATACCGATGAAGACTCCGAAAAAGAAGATCACTACATTGATATTTTAGCTGGTCAGAATGTTCGTGGAATTTTGATAACTCCAGCGCACGAGACCAACAAGCGTCTTAATGAAATTTCTAAACGAGGAATTGGCCTAACTCTGGTCGACCGACCATCTATAGGGCTAGACACGTGTAGCGTCGAAGTAAATGATGCGCACGGCGGTCTGTTGGCCCTTGAGCACTTATATGAGCGGGGACATAGAAAAATCATGTGCCTCACTGGCGAATCTGATATTCCACAAGTTGCTGAGCGCGAGAGAGGAATGCGCGAGGCGATCTCTCGAATTCCTAAAGCCGATCGCCCGACTATCATCACTCAGAGAATTCCGATGATGACAGCAGATAGCGCTAGCACCGTGATGAGCGAGCATATTGCGGAAAAAGGTTTAAATTTCACCGCAGTTATATGCGGCAATGACCTTGTAGCTTTTGGAGCAATTCGGGCAATACGAGCAGCTGGATATTCGATTCCGGAAGATGTGAGTGTCATTGGGTATGACGATATTGATTTTGCAGCAAATGCCACCGTCCCACTCACCTCTATTGCGCAACCGAAATATCAGTTGGGATATGCAGCGGCTGAACTTGTTATATCCGAATGTGAAAATCCCGAGAAGCATGCACACCAAAAGATTCAATTCCAACCACATTTAATTGTAAGAAATTCAACAAGAAGTATTTAAGGCAAATAAAAGCGGGTTCCGAGAGAATCTCTCGGAACCCGCTTCGCAGGTTATTTTATACTTACTCTAGAAGTTGAACTTAGCGATATTCGTCTTATCGAAGACGAATGGAGGGCCAAGCACCACTGAAGGTCCAGTTCCACCCGCAGCAGGAAGAACTGTGTAAGCACCGAGACTTCCAGCTGTGAACTTGTCACCAGCAGCGCCTGTGATTACTCCCGAGGCGATATTTGCTGCTGCATAACCAGCGAGTTGTCCCAAGTTGATTGGATTCCAAAGTTCAAATTTAGCGCAAGTGCCGTCTAGCACATACTTCTTCATCTGTGATGGCAATCCAAGACCTGTAAGAGTCAGATGCTTGAGAAGACTCTTATGGGTGTCGAGATATTGAGCTGCAGTTGAAATACCAACAGTTGTTGGAGAGATAATTCCACGAAGGTTTGGATATGCGGAAAGTAGTCCCTGAAGAACTGTTAATGAGGTTGCAGGATCATCGTTTCCATATACAGTTGAAACCAACTTCATATTTGGATACTTCTTGAGTTCCTTCTTCATGTAGACGATCCATGAGTTCTGGTTTGTTGCAGTTGCTGCAGCAGACAGAATTGCAATCTGTCCCTTGCTACCAATTTCCTTGGCAAGCAAATCAACTTCGGAACTTCCGATTGTTGAAGTGACTGCCTGATTGATGAATAGGTGATTAGGGCAAGTCACATCTGAATCTGATGCGACCACAGCAATACCGGCTGCCACTGCCTGAGCAAGTGAAGGGCAAAGAGCCGTTGGATCATTACCAGCGATAACAATTCCGGCAGCATGCGCCTG